>CANIZT010000060.1 GCA_947471905.1 Verrucomicrobiaceae bacterium | reverse complement strand
TGTCCGTGATGCCAGTAATCGCTCTGCAACATGTAGGCCGACTCTCCGGCGGCCAGCGTGTCAGAAATCGGCGTATCATCCGCTCCTTCATCAGCGTCAAACATCACCCGCCGCTGAGCCGCCTTCACCAACGGCACGTTCACCGCGATGTCAGCGAACTGCGTCCTATTTGTGTCCTCGGTGACGATGAATGAATGCTGCATCTTCACCGTCGCGCTGCCCAAAAGGAACTCCAGCCGCACCACAAACTTCGCCAGCGTCTCATCCGCCGCCGTTTTGAGGAAACCCTCGCGCCGCACGACAACGAAGTTGCCCCCCTGATACTCGATCTTGGGCGCATCGCTTTTCAACTCATCCGCCACACGTCCTGCCTGATCCTTCACCGTCAGACACGCACTTCCTCCAGGCGCGATCACACTCTGACCAATCATCACCCGACCCAGCAGCGCACCCCGCTTTGGCAGCTCAAACTTCGCAGCGCCCGTGTCGATGAGAATGGCATCAGCCCCATCCTTCGCGATCACACCCGCCTTCGTTGTCGCTGGCACTGCTGTGGCAAAATACGCCACGCCACGTTTCGCCATGAAATGCAGCCCCACCCACTTCAGCGAGCCATCCGGTTGCCAACGGGCCAGCGGCTCAGCCTCTGCCGCCACGACCTGCCCCGCACCGTCCACGACACTGATTTGCCCCGTCTCCCGCAGTGCTCCCTTGGGAGACGAGAACCCGCAATACACAGGAAAGGGGACATCAGCCTTCACAGGCCAGTCGATCTGCAACGGAATGCGGTTTTGCGCCAGTACGCTGAGCACTGGCAGCATCAAAATTGCGGTGAGGAGTGTGAGCTTGATGGTGTTCATCACTTGCTTCCCTCCAGCGTGGACATGACTCGCTTGCTGATTTCTTGGGTGAGCAACTGGTAGGCGGGGCCTTGCCAGTGGAAGTTGTCGCCGGCGGCGAGTTCGAGGTGTGAGGCCAGGAGGGCATAGGCGTCGATGACTTCGATGCCTTCCTCTTTCATCACTTGGCTCGACAGCGTATTGAGCCGGATGACCACATCGTTCTTGTCACCCAGACTGGCGACCGGTTTGTCTGGAGCAGATTTGGCGGCGGTGTGAGGCGTGGTGAGAAGATAGTAAATCTTCGCCTGTGGTGCGCCTTTTTTGAAGCAGCGCGTCAGCTTTTGCATGCGCTCCAGAACGACGGTGTCGGAGACTTTGTCGGGCGTCCAACTCAGGGAGTGGAGGCCGTTGTTGAAGACGACCGCGTCAAACTTGTAGCGCGCGGCCATTTCGGTGAGCGCGGCTTCGGGCACGTCACCGCCGACGAAATGCACGCAGTGAAACACATAGACTTTCTGCTTCAACATCTCCGGGATGAAGGAGCCGCTGTAGCCCATGGAGATGGAGTCCCCATAGATGAGCACCTTCGGCCAATCGGGGTGGTCAAGCTTGGGAACATCCAGCGCCCAGCCTTTGCCCGCGACTGCGCCGCGTGGGAACTCGGGCTTGGACTCGCGCTTCGAGACATAGCTAAAGGAAGGGCCGAACACTTTCACGCCGCGAATCGTCACGGGCATGGTCTTCGCCTTCGGGTTCGCGTTGCGGCCAATCCACATCGGTTCGCGATTGGGGATGAGTTCCATGAAGCACGTCTTGCACGGAATGTCGTCGAGGTAGAACGTCGCGAGTCCTTTGCGGACTGCGATGGTGAGGGTGTAGGGTGTGTCGAGCTTTGGCTCCTGACGACCGTTCAGCGAGCCGCCGGTCATCAGGATGTTGTTCACCACGGAGTTGACCTGTCGTGCGTAATACGGGTTGTCGCGGTAGTTGAAGTTGAAGGAAAAACCGTCGTCCTGCTCGCTCTGTTTTCGCATCGCGGTGAAGACGGCATCCTGCACCAGCGCATCGAGTGAAAGGGTGACCTGCACGGTGAAATTCGCCTGGTCGGGAAACGCCTCCGGTGGCACGGCGAACGCCGCGCCGTCCTTCAACTTCACCACCCCGTCCACCTTCTCGACGGCTCCCGACCGCAGCGCGGGGAGAATATCATTTCGCGACAAATCCCACAGCAGCGAATCATCGGCAACGGCGGAGGTGCTCATCAATGACGCGGCGCAGGCTGTTATCGCCAAACGAAAGACGGGATGGAGGTTAAGGATGTATTTCATGATTCATGGATTCAGTTCACAAAGAGAAACTCGTTGCTGTTGATGAGCACGCGGCAGAGGGCGGCGAGGCCGTTTTTCTGGGCATACGCGGTGAAGTCGCGGAGTTCATCTGCCGTGGGCTCGCGCAGCAGGATGCGGCGGATGGCGTCGGCGGGTGTGGTGATTTGTTTGGCCAGCTCGCTGCTGAAGTGCAGGACGAAGCTGTTGTTGTAGAGCGCGAGGGATTGCAGCGAGGACGCGGAGAAGCTGCGGCTCGGGGCGAGCAGGCCGAGGTCGGGAAAGTCGAGCGTGTCCATGAATGGATCGGGCACGCCACGCCAAACGAAGCGGTAGATGCTGCGGCGATGTTTCGGCAGCGCGGACCAGTCGTAGGCGGCATAGTCGAGCGTGGGCGTGAGCTGAACGGGCGGACCGGTGATGAATTGCCGCTCGCTGGGACCGCCGACGGTGAGGTCGAGTTTGTCCGCAGCGGCGAGGACGAAGTCGCGGTAGCTGTCGGCGTCGAGGCGCAGGCGGTTCATGCGCCAGAGCAGGCGGTTGTCGCCGTCGAGTTTCGCCGCGTCGTCGCGCTGCTCGCTGCTCTGGCGATACGCGGCGCTGGTGACGATGAGGCGATGCAGATGCTTCAAGGAGCCGCCGCTGTCGCGCAGTTCGCACGCGAGCCAGTCGAGCAGTTCGGGATGCGAAGGCGCGCCGCCCATGCGCCCGAAATCGCTCGGCGTGTCGCAGATGCCGCGACCGAAATGATAATGCCACACGCGGTTCGCGATGCTGCGCCAGGTGAGCGGGTTTTTGTCATCGGCAATCCAATCCGCGAGCGCGGCACGACGCTCCGATTCATCTCCAGCGTGCGCCTTGGTGAATCGCGAGGGAAGTGTCTTTACAGCGCTGAGCGCACCACTGGCGATGGCATCGAGCGGCTTGTCGAAGTCACCACGCTTGAGCAAATGCACGACCTTGGGCTTGGCTACCGTGGTCGGCGTGCCTTTGCTCACAGCGAGCAGCACATCGGCCTTTTTGCCTGCGGCATAGACGAGCGCTGGCGCGGGCAGCTTTTGCATTTCATCGGCAGCACGCAGGCGCAGCGCATGAGCGGCGAGCGCGAGGCGTTGCGGCTCGGTGCGTTTGTCGGCGGGAATAACGAGTGCGGCGGAAGCGAGCGCGGGTATCGCCAAAGCACGCGATGACGGTTCATCGGTCGCGGAGAGTTTGAAGCGGCCCACGAGATGCGACTGCGGAGCGAGCTGCTTCAGCGAGATGGTGAGCTTCGCGCCTGGCTTCAAGGTGAGCGGCGCTGCCAGCTCGAACACCGCATGATGCGACTGGCCCACGGCCGGATGAATGCCCCACCCCGTGGCCGGATTGCCATCAATCGCCGCAGATGCCGCGTAGCTCGCTTGATTGAAGTCCGCAGTCGCGCGCGAAAATTTCAGTTTCACCGGCGATGCTGCTCCAGCATCGAAGACCTGTGCTTCAAACTCGCTCACCGTGAGATTGCCATTGTCCTGCCTGCCCGGACCATCCTTGGGCAATGACTTGTCCGCGATGACATCGAGCCGCAGAGCGGTGATGCTCGCGAGCGACGACGTCACGGTGATGACATACGTGTCCTTCTCCGGCTTTGCGCCGCCGGAAATGACGACCTCGCCGCTGCGCGAAAGCGTCGCGCCCTCGGTGCTGATGAAGCTCTCGTATCCGAGCGTCGTCCATTTCACCGCCGGTCCCTGATGCTTCTCCCAATCGGCGACGAGTGCCTCATTTTCCGCCGTGAGCAGCACGGCCTTGTCCTGCGCCTCGGCCGCCGTGAGCAGCGCCTGCCAGTGCTTCCGCTGCGGTGCGACCTTCGTGTCTTCATCAAAGGGAATATCGCCCTCAATGATGCCCGCGAAGACGGCCTGCAGCGCGTAGTAGTCCTCCTGCGTGATGGGATCGAACTTGTGAGCATGGCAGCGCGCGCAGTTCGCCGTGGTGCTGGTGAAGGCCGCCATCGTCTGCGTCACCAAGTCATCGCGGTCGAGGTAGTCGAAGTTTGTCGGAGCCGTCTGATACGCGCTGTGGTCAAACACCCCCGCGCCGAGAAATCCGAGCGCTGCGATGGCACGAGGCTCCTCGGGGAAAAGCCGATCCGCCGCCAGTTGCTCGCGCACGAACCGCGGCCACGGTTTGTCGTTGTTCAATGATTCGATGACATAGTCGCGAAACCGCCACGCATGATCCCGTGGTAGATCGTGACCGCAGCCGTGCGTCTCCGCGAAGTGAATCGTATCCAGCCAGTGCCGCGCCCAGCGCTCGCCATAGCGCGGCGAAGCGAGCAACCGGTCCACCAGATGCTCGTAAGCCTGTGGATCGCTGTCCTTTTCGAACGCCTCGACTTCGGCAAGCGAAGGCGGCAATCCGTGCAGGTCGAAATACACCCGCCGGATGAGCGTGTGCCGGTCCCCTTCCGGCGAAGGTGTCAGCTTCCGCTCCGCAAGCCGCGCCCGGATGAAGCGATCCACCGGATGCTCGACCTTCGCGCCCGCGATGACGGGAAGCGCAGGTTTCACCAACGGTTTCAGCGACCACCAGTCCGTCGCATTGGGCCGAGTCTTCACGAGCACGCGCGGGTCAGGCGCTCCACGCTTCACCCATTCCTCCAACAGCGCGATTTCCGCCACCGGCAGTTTTTCCTTCGGCGGCATCTGATGCTCATCATCCGACCAGCGCACCATCTTGATGAGCAAGCTCTCCTCCGGCTTTCCCACGACGACAGCCGGCCCAGAGTCGCCTCCTTCCTCCCAACCCGAT
The DNA here is from genome assembly GCA_947471905.1 of Verrucomicrobiaceae bacterium. Lineage (GTDB taxonomy): Bacteria > Verrucomicrobiota > Verrucomicrobiia > Verrucomicrobiales > Verrucomicrobiaceae > Prosthecobacter. The sequence continues at coordinate 12,150 of CANIZT010000060.1, read as the reverse complement.
TTCGAATCGAGCGTTAGCCCAGCTTTCATCTTCTTCTCATGCGAATGACATTCAAAGCAGCGCTGCTTCAGCAGCGGCTCGATCTTGGAAGTGAAGAACTCATCTGCATTCGCCAGCGATGTCGCTATCACGAGTGCTAAGATGGGGAGAGAGATTTTCACGTCCTTACATAAGCGCCCATCCGCTCTGTTCTTTTCCTTTAGCGGTTCAATGCTCACGTTGGCCTACGTGGCCTCGCCCATGAAGTGGTGATGGCAAAAGCTCACCCCTATTGCCATGCTCTCCATTGCAGCGGGCTTCAGTCGCAATCACTTGAGGACGTTCGGCTAAAGCCGAAGCTACTTTGTTTCCTTGGCCGGCTTCGGTGGAGGTGCGAGGCGTGGAGTGAGGAAGGAGTCCACCATTGCCTTGTCGGCTTCGCATTTCGCACCACCGGCGGGGATCTCGACACCGGCGCTCCAGAGGATGCCGTTGATGACGAGCTTGCGCATGCCGTCGAGTTCCCAGGCATGGTGAGCATCCAGCCCGCTGAAGTTGAACGAGCGTCCGCCGCTCGCGCGATCAAAAGTCCAGGACACGACGTCCTTGTCGCCGCCTTCAGGTGATCCGAGCGCTTCCTTACCCGACCAGACGAGCGGCGTGATGCCTTTCATCTCGGCGGGGAATTTGAAGTGGTTTAACCAGCCATCGTTGATCTTCCAAGGGGTCACGCCGCGCGTGATCGGATGCTCGGGGAACTTGTCATGCACGCTGTCCCAGTGGCCGCGGCTGGAGAGCGCGTTGTAAACGCCGCCAGTCCAGTCCGCTGACTGCTTGGCGAACGCAGGCGTAAACTCGACGGCCTGATGAATGTTCACGAGCCCCGTCTTGCCATCCGCCAGCTTTTGAACCAGCGCCAGATGCTCCGGCGTCGCCAGATAGGCCTGCTTGCCACCGCCATCGGTGTAAAACACCACCGAAGCTGCGCCCTCAAAGATGGAGTCATTTTCCGGCCATTCCTTTTTCACCAGCACGACTTCCACGCCCGGCGTCTGCTTCAATAGCGCCTCCATGATCCGGCAGCCGCCGAGGTAGTCATGGTGCCCCACTTTATCGACTTCTTTGACCTGTCCGGCGACGAGGACGATTTTGACGCTCTCAGCCGCCTGTGAAGTGGCGATGGAGAAAGCGATGGCGGCAAGGGACAGCAGAGTGCGGGCGTGTGGAATCATGTAGAGCGGGTCGGTGAGGGGGGATTAAACGCGGGCAGTCGAGGAGAAATCTCGCATGATATGACAAGATCCTCCATGATTGCGGGAAAGAAGTGACTCAGAGAAATATGCCTCAACCGATTCGACCTTGGTATTGGCCTGAAAAGGGACAACCCGAAAGAACCGAACCTTTCACATGGATTGTGGAAGGTGTCATCGCTGCATCATGGTGGCCCGATCCCTACGTCTTTGACATTTACGAGAAGAACAAAATCCGGGCCGTCGTCAATTGTTGTGAGTTTGACAATCGCCAAGATGTCCCGCGTCAGTTGTCATACTATCACATCAATGTGCCCGACTATGGCGTGCCGACGGATGAGCAGATCCAGCAGTTTTTGGACATCATGGATCAGCATCATCAAGCGAATGAAGCGGTGGTGATTCACTGTGTCGCCGGCTGCGGTAGGACCGGGCAGTTCATCGTCGCTTGGTGTGCCATGGCTGGGTTCATTCCCGCCCATACAGATCCGGTGCAATGGATTCGAGCCAAGCGGAAGTGTTGTTTGGAAACCCGTGAGCAGACCAGCAGCGCTAAACGATTGATGAACAAGTATCGCTAGCTGCGAACCCGGATGCACAATCATCATTGGCGCTGTCATCCTGTGTCCTTGGCAAGCAACGGAACCAGCGTCTGGGGCTGAGATACCTTGACGCGTTTCACGCCAGAATCTCCCGCACCACCTCGCCATACACATCGGTGAGGCGGTAGTCGCGGCCGAAGTGAGGCCAGGTGAGTTTTTCGTGATTGAGGCCGAGGAGGTGGAGGATGGTGGCGTGGAGGTCGTGCAGGTGGACCTTGCCGGACACGGGGCGGTAGCCGAACTCGTCGGTCTCGCCGTGCATGTGGCCGCCTTTCACGCCGCCGCCAGCCATCCAGGTGCAGAAGCTATCGGGCTGGTGCTCGCGGCCGTGCTTCTCGATGGGTGCGGTGCCGCTGAGGTCCTGACTCCAAGGGGTGCGGCCAAACTCGCCGCTCCAAACGACGAGCGTGTCATCGAGGAGGCCGCGTGATTTCAGATCGCGGATCAATCCGGCGCAGGGCAGGTCGGTGGCGGCGCAGCTCTTGGGCAGACTGCCCCGGATATCGCCATGGTGATCCCAGCCATCCATGGTGACCTGCACAAAGCGCACGCCCGCCTCGCTGAGACGGCGGGCGAGCAGGCAGGCGCGGCCATTTTTGTCCGTCGTCTTGCCGCCGATGCCGTAGAGCTTCTTCGTGGCCTCGGTTTCTTTGGACAGATCAACGAGGTCCGGCGTGGCGGTCTGCATGCGATAGGCGGTCTCGAGGCTGTGGATCATGCCCTCCATGCGTGCATCCGTCTCATGCTGCGAGAGCAGACGGCTGTTCATGCGCTGGATGAAGTCAAAGCGCCGCCGCTGGGTGGCGCTGTCGGTGGCGGCATCGGTGAGGAAATCGATGGCAGGATCGCTCTCTTTGGCCGGGAGAATGATTGGCGTGCCCTGATGCGCGGCGGGCAGAAAGGACGAGCTGTAGTTACGGGTATCGATGCCGGGATGGATGGTGAGAAAGGCCGGCAGGTTCTGGTTTTCCGTGCCGAGGCCGTAGCTGACCCACGAGCCCATGGAGGGCCGCGCTTCGGCGACGACTCCGGTGTGGAACTGCAGGACGGCGGGGCCGTGTTGGTTGTTATCCGCATGCACGGCGCGCATCAGGCACAGCTCATCCGCGATGGCGGCGGTGTGAGGCAGCAAATCGGAGATCGTGACACCCGATTGCCCGCGAGGCCGCACCGGAATGTCCGTGCCGAGTGCGAGAAGTTTTGCCGTGCTCTCGTGCTTGTCCTTTTCAGGCAGGGGCGCGGAGACGCTTTGCCCGTGCTTTTGCTGAATGAGCGGCTTCGGATCAAAGAGGTCCATCTGCGAGGGGCCGCCGGACATGAAGAGGAAGATGACGCGCTTGGCCCGCGGCTGGACCATGGGTGAGCGCTGGGCGAGTGGGTTGGCCGCTGCGTGCAGCAGTCCATGCAACGCCATGGCGCCAAAGCCCGCGCTCGATTGACGCAGCCAGGCGCGGCGGGTGGAGGCAAAGGGTAGGCGTGGAGGGTTCATGAGTGGATCAGAAGCGTAGGAGAAACTCATTTGTGCCGAAGAGAGTGCGGGCCAGTTCGGTCCACGCGTGTGCTTCTCCGGCGGCGCGAGAGGCTTGCAGGAAAGCGAGCGCGTCCTCCCGCTCAGCGGTGATGACGGGACGATTCAGCACACGCAGCCAGAGCCGCCCGATGCGGTCCGCATCGCTGCCTTGAGTGGCTAGCAGGGCCTTTGCCAGATCCTCGCCGCGCTGGCGGATGAGATCGGCATTGAGCAAATACAGCGACTGCGTGGGAACGGTGGTTTCATTACGCTTACCGGCGAGCTGCGCGGGCTGCGGGAAGTCGAAGACATCGCGCAACCGTGCGGTGCCGGGCTGCGTGCCGGTGCGCACGACGGGTAGATACAGCGTGCGCTCAAAGGCCTGGGACTCGCGTTCCTTTTTGATGGCGAACTGTGGGTGACCACCCTTCTCCGTGAGGGGCAGGCCGGAGACGTTCTCGCTGAACTCCAAAGGCAGCCCCGGACCACCGGCAGGCGCTGCGAGACGTCCGCTGGCCACCAGCATGGCATCGCGAATGGACTCCGCGTCGAGGCGCTGCCGGTTCATGTGTGAGAGGAGTTTGTTCTCGGGATCGACCTCCAAGGAGCGGCGGTTTTCAACCGCCGTCAGCGATGGCAAATCGCCGTTCCCTGACGATAGCCGATACGTTCGCGAGAGAGCGAGCGTGCGGATGAGCCGCTTTTGCGACCAGCCATCGCGCATGAAGCGATGCGCAAGATGATCGAGCAGCTCGGGATGGCTCGGCGTGTCGCCGCGTGTGCCGAAGTAGTCCACACTGCGCACCAGTCCCTCGCCGAAGAGCTTCTGCCAGATGCGGTTCACCGCCACGCGTGCGGTGAGCGGATGGCGCGCGTCGGCGATCCACTCCGCCAACTCACGGCGACCGCTTTGTCCGGTGGGGATCTTCGGCTGCGGTGCCCACATCGCCACACGCACGAGACCGCGCGGCATCGTATCGCCCAGCGCATACGGATTGCCACGAAGGGTCAGTCGCATGTCGGCAGGCTGCGTCACGTCCTGCACCGCGAGTGCCTGCGGCTTGCCCGGATGAAAATACTCGCCGTGAGCGATGCGGAGTTCGAGTGCCTTCGCCCGCGTGCTCAGCTCCTCGCGGCGCTTCTTGCCCTCAGCGTCCGCTTTGTCGCCGAGGGCTTTCAAATCGGCATCCAGCGTCGCTTTCTCCTTCCGCCAATCCGCCAGCTTCTGCTCGTGTTTGGCTGCGGCTGAGCGGTCCTCCTCCAGCTCCGGCAGGGCGACACGATTGACATTGCTCCAGATGCCGTGGCGCGTTTTGAAGGTGGTCATCGTGCTGCGGAACATGCCCGCGAGCGCGTAGTAGTCCTGCTGGCCGATGGCGTCGAACTTGTGGTCATGACAGCGCACGCAGCCCAGCGTCATACCGAGAAAGGCGGTGCCCACCTTGCTCACCTGGCTGTCCATGAAATCATATTCCATCTTCAGCTTGTCGATGGCGTTGATGTCCACATCGCCGAGCACGATGAAACCCGTCGCGATGAGGTTCGCCCGACGCTCCTGCGGCGTCGCTGCGGGCAACAGGTCACCCGCGATCTGCTCGCGAATGAAGCGATCGAAAGGCTTGTCGTTGTTGAAGGCATCAATGAGGTAATCACGATACCGCCACGCATGTTCAGCAAAGATTTTCCCCTCCGTGCCGATCTGCTCCGCATAGCCCACGAGGTCCAGCCAGTGCCGCGCCCAGCGCTCGCCGTAGGCCCGCGACTCCAGCAGGCGGTCCACCACGCGCTCATGCGCCTGCGGCGAACGATCCGCGACAAACGCGGCGATCTCCACCTCCATGGGTGGCAGGCCGGTGAGGTCAAACGTCACTCGCCGCAGCCAAGTGTGCGCATCGGCTTCAGCGTTGGGCTTGATACCCGCTGACTCAAGCTTCGCGAGGATGAACACATCCACATCGTTCAGCGGCCATGAAGAATCGCGGACCACAGGCGGCGCTGGTTCACGCACCGGCTGGTAGGCCCAGTGTTTACGGCCCGCCTCCACATCAATGCCCGCCTTCTTTTCCACCACCGCCACAGGCTCGCGCGGATCATGGGCACCAGCGGCCACCCATTGCTCCAAGATGGCGATCTCGCTCTCCGGCAGCTTCGCCTTCGGCGGCATCTCCAGGTCAGGTGTCCCATAGTGCACCGCCTTGATGATGCGGCTCTTATCCACATCGCCAGGCACCAGCGCAGGACCGCTGTCACCTCCCGCCTGCCAGCCCGAGCGCGAATCCAGCACCAGCCCGCCCTTGATCTTGCCCGCGTGCGAATGGCACTCATAGCAGCGCGCTTTCAGCACTGGAAGCACCTTTGCTTCAAAGAACGCCACATCCTGCGCGACCGCGCTCGTCACCAAGGCGATGGCGCAGGCGAGCGATACTGAGAAAATGTTGCGTGCAATCATGCGAAGAAACAAACGCTGCCAGCAGCGGCTCTCTCACCGGCCTCAATCCTGCCAGAACAATGAATCCTTCGGCACGGTGTAGCGCACATCCATCTCCGGCGTCTGGATGACTTCACCCTTGCGATAGAGTGACTCGACGGAGGCGATGACCATGCCGGAGGTGAGCAGGGTGCGTTCGGGAGGATAGGCGGCGCGGTTGTCGATGACCATGCGTTCGATGTGATGGACGAGCGGGTTGAAGAAGTCGGCGGTCGTGGCGCTGCTGCCGGGCATCGGAAGGAACATTTGGCAGGAAGTGATCTCGCCGGTTTCGCTGTTGAGGCCGGCGTAGTTGAAGTCGCGCACGCCGAGCATGAAGAGCGCGGTGCGGCAGCCGTCGCGGTGCTCGATGAAGTAGGCGTAGGCGTCGGGGAAGGTTCGCCGCGCCCACTCGAAGCTGATCGCTTCCGTTGGATAGCCTTCCTTCACGGGCAGCGTGTGGCTGCGGCTCAGCGCGGCGAGGAGTAGGCGCTGGGTTTGCTTCAAACCGGCGGCGTGTACCCACATCTTGTCACCGCGCAACGCCAGCACGCTCTTGATGCCGACTTCGCCACCTTTGCGTCGCTCGGACATGCACTGGGCGGTTTCGAGGCCGTGGAAGTCGTATTTCTCGACGCCGCCGTAGCCAACGCAGACGCTTTCGCTCAACGGCATGCCCCATGGCAGGTCGATGGCGGGCAAACGGCGCGTCACGGGCAATGAGGATCCGGCGAGAAAGGGGAAATTCAGCCGCTTCGAGTCGGCGACCATCTCGACGCACTTCTTCCAATCGGTGGAGAGATGCTTGTCGTTGAAGACGGGCACGCTGCGTCCGCTGGACTCGAAGACTTTGACCACTTCTTTGAAGAACTCGTAGCGCGGGTAGAGCGTCTGGCCTTTTTCGTTCTCGGGGTAGTCGCCGTGCTCGCCGATGATGACGACGCCATCGACGGCGAGCTTGCCGGTGCCGAGTGTGAGCGCCTCTGCGATGTTTTTGTGAATGGGGATGCCGTATCGCTTCGAGCGACCACGGGCGAGGTCCTTTTCGGGGAATTGATCGATGTAGAGCGACACGAGATCGACTTCCGGCTTCCTCCATTTACCCGCTCAAGTGTAGCCGAGTGCAAAACGGTCGATGAAATGCTGCGCGTGCGATTTCTCGAACACGGCCGTGGCGATGAGCGCGATCTTTTTGCGTGGTGACGGCTCCGTTCCCGCAAGCACCGCTGCGGTGGACCCGAGCAGGAAAGAGCGGCGGGTCCAGAACATGGAAGCAGGCTTGTGCATGTCTCAAGCGATGAGTTGATCCACTACCTTCGCACCCTGATTGTCCGTGAGGCTCGCGGCGAGGCCGTTGCGCTTGTAGGTGAGCTTGGTGTGGTCGAGGCCGAAGAGCTTCAGCAACGTGGCGTGGTAATCGAAGTGCTTCACTTCGTCGATGACGGCCTTGTGGCCGAATTCGTCGGTTTCGCCGTGGACGTGGCCTTTTTTGAAGCCCCCACCGGCCACCCACATGCTGAAGCCGTAGGTGTTGTGATCGCGGCCCCATTTCTCGCGGCCAGCGTCGTTTTGCAGCACGGGCAGGCGGCCCATCTCGCCGCCCCAGTGCACGACGGTGGTGTCGAGCAGGCCGCGCTGCTTGAGATCGCTGATGAGCGCCGCGCTGGGCTGATCAGTGGCCTCGCAGTTCTTCGGCAGCGCGGTGATGAGCGAGCCGTGCTGGTCCCACGACTGGCCCGCATTGAGCACCTGCACATAACGCACGCCACGTTCGACGAGGCGACGCGCGATGATGCAGCGCGTGGCGTAGTCCTTGGTGATCGGATTATCGACACCGTAGAGTTTTTTGACGTGCTCGGGCTCCTTCGAGAAGTCGAGCGCCTCTTTCGCTGCGGTCTGCATCTTCGCGGCGAGTTCGTAGCTGGAAATGCGCGCCTGGAGATCGAGTTCGCCGCGATGCTGCGAGAGATGATCTTCATTGAAGGCCTTCAGCAACGCGAGCTGCCGTTCCTGCGGTGCGCCAGCGAGTGAGGCGGGTGGATCGAGATTCAAAATGCGCGGCTCGGTGGGCCGCACGAGCGTGCCCTGAAACAGCGCGGGCAGCCAGCCATTGGTGAAATGCTCGCCCTGGAAAGTTGGCAGGCCGCCGGGATGGGAGAGCACCATGTAGGCGGGCAGTTCGTCCGTCTCACTGCCGAGGCCATACGTCAGCCACGAACCCAGCGCGGGACGTCCGGCGGTGATGCGTCCGCCGTTCATCGCGTAGAGACCCTGCGCGTGATTGCTCACGCCGGAGGTCATCGAGCGGATTAGCGTGATCTCATCGACCACCTTGCTCAGGTTTGGCAGCAGCTCGCTGATCTCCATGCCGCACTGGCCCCGCTTTTCGAACTTCCATGGCGAGCCAAAGCACTTCGCCGAGGCCTGCGCGAGGTTATCGTATTTGATGTCGCCAGGGAATTTTTTGCCATCGTATTTCGTCAGCATCGGCTTCGGATCGAAGAGGTCCATCTGCGACGGGCCGCCCATCATAAAGAGCGAGATCATTGCCTTCGCCCGCGGCTCAAAGTGCGGCTTCTTCGGCGTCAGATCGTAGCGGATCTCGCCAAAACTTTCCGGCTTCACTGGCGCGGCGAGCAGGCCATCGCGCTCCAGCAGCGAGGCAAGCGCCACGGTGCCAAGACCGAAGCCGTTGGCGTGAAGGAAATGACGACGTGAGCAGAGTTGGGGGCGGTTCATTCGACGTACAGGAAACGGTTCGAGCTGCAAAGGATCTGGCACAGGCTGGCCATGGCTTCTTGCGGTGGATTGGAGACAACACCTTTCGGGTGCTGGATGTCGTGGTGATATTGCGTGAGCGCCTTGGTTTGCTCATCGAGGTAAGCGAGGCACTTCGCGATGTCTGCATCAGTGGCGGGTTTGCTGTAAAGCAGACTCCAGACGCGCTGGAGCTGCTTCGTGCGGTCGTTCGGAGCCTCGGCGGTGACGCGATCGGCAAGACGGCGGGAGCTGTCGAGCACGAAGGTGTCGTTCATCAGCAGGAGAGACTGCGGCGCGACGGTGGTCTGGCTGCGCATCTCGCAGTTTGGGCTCATGGTGGGAGCGTCAAAGGTGTCGAGCACGGTGACGGGTTTGCTGCGGCGCACCTGCACATAGATTGAGCGGCGGAAGTCATCGGCACCGGCGGGATCGACCTTGTGCGTGGTGATGGTACCTTTGTCGATGCCGGTGATCACGCGGCCCTGCGGATCGCGGCCGATACCGCTGGGCGGGCCGTAGCTGGCCTGCACGAGCGTGCCAGTGGTGGCGAGCATGGAGTCACGCAGCGTCTCGGCATCGAGGCGGCGCATTTTGAAGCGGGCATAGAATCTGTTTTCGGGATCGGCACGCAGCGAAGCATCATTCACGGATGACTGACGATAGGCGCTGCTGAGCAAGATGAGGCGATGCAGCGACTTGAGCTTCCAGCCGCTCTTCACGAACTCATCGGCGAGGTAATCGAGCAGTTCGGGATGCGTGGGCAGTTCGCCCTGACGGCCGAAATCGCCGGGCGTGTTCACGATGCCGCGACCCATGTGATTGAGCCAGAAACGGTTCACTAAAACTCGTGCCACGAGCGGATGTTTGCCGCTCGTGAGCCACTGCGCATACGCGAGACGACGCCCCGACGAGCCGCTGCTGACAGGCACCGGCTTGAAGGGCTCGATCTGCGGGCTGGCGAGAATGCCCAGCTCGCCGGGTTGCACGACTTGCTTCGGCTGGTCGTGATCACCACGATTGAAGAGCTTCGACACTGGCATCTGGCCTTTCACCTCGGTGAGCGCCATCACAAAACCTTCGGCAGGCTTCGTGGCGCGGAGCTTAGTGGCCTCGGCCATCTTTGCATCGACGATGTCCTGCTTTTTCTTGTCGTAGAGATCCAGCGAGTAGGTGGCGAGCGCGGAAGGATACTTTTTGATGAGCGCCTTCTGCTCCGGTGTCTGCTTGGCCACCGCCGTGTCACGGGCGACACGGAACGCGGCCTGCTCGGCCTCCGGCACCTTCTTGATCTCGACCTCGAAAATCTCATCGAGGAACTTCTTCGACATCGCACGGGCTTCGACCTCGATCTCCTTGGCTTTTGCCTCGATCTCGGCGGCTTTAGTGCGCTCTTGCGGTGTGTAAAGCGAGTAGAGGCGGCTGTTCGGCGCACGCCATGCTTCCCAATGATACGCCGGATCAAAGACGGCCCGCAGGCGATAGTAATCGGCCTGCGTGATCGGATCGTAGCGATGATCGTGGCACTGCGCACACGCCACGGTCATGCCCATGAGAGAGGAGGTCGTGATCTTGATCTGCTCGGCGATGACTTGGTTTTTCGCGAGCTTGGCATCGTCCACCGTGTCGCCCGTGCCATCGGGAGCCATGCGCAGAAAAGCGGTGGCAATAAGCTGGTCGGTTCGCTTCGGATCGAGCACCGCCTGTTGAAAGTCGCCATGCGTCGCGCCGGCGAGTTCATCTCCCGCGATCTGCTCCTGAATGAACTGATCCCACGGCTTGTCCTCGTTCATCGAACGGATCACGTAGTCGCGGTAGCGCCACGCATGAGGGCGGACGCTGTCAGCCTCGGTGTAACCATTCGAGTCCGCATAGCCGACAACGTCCAGCCAATGCCGCGCCCAGCGCTCACCGTAGTTTTTTGAGGCCAGCAAGCGCTCCACGAGCTGTTCGTAAGCTAGCGGTGATTTGTCGGCGACAAACACCTCCACTTCCTCTGGTGTCGGTAGCAGGCCGGTTAGATCCAACGTCACGCGGCGAATCAGCGTGCGACGATCCGCCTCTGGAGCCATCGTGAGACCCTTTTCGGCCGCTTTGGCGACGATGAAAGCATCAACGGCATTCCTGACCTTGGACTCTTGAGCTTTGATCTGCGGCAAAGCAGGCCGCTTCACGGACTGAAAAGCCCAATACTCGCGATCATCATCCGAAATCATAGGCCCCGGTGCCAACGCGAGCGGCTCCGCCTTCGCCGTCTTCGCTCCCTGAGCGATCCACTTCTCAAGAATCGCCAGTTCGGCCTCGGACACCTTCTTGCCCTTCTCTGGCATCTCGCCGCTGCGGATCATCTCAACGAGCTTGCTCTTCGCCGGATCACCCGCGACGATCACCTTGTCCATGAAGCGCCGCAATCGCAGATCCAGTTTGCCCTTCGGTTTCTCTTCCTCGCCATGGCAATGCGTGCAGTGCGCCTTCACGATGGGCCGCACGTCTTTTTCAAACGTGAGCATGGCTTCGTCTCCATGTGCGGTGACACAGAGAGAGAAAAGAATCGCGGCAGAGGATAGCTTCATCAGGGGCTGCAAACCTACGCTTTGAAAGAGCCCTCTGTTGCCAAGGAAAGTATGACCATGAGATCACGTTTGAGTCCGTGCCCGATGAAACAAACCTTCAGCATCATCTCAGTGTTAAGCTTGCTGACCATGCCCACGACTCGCTCCATGGGCGCTGATTCGTTTTTTACCGAGGAAGTCTGGCCCAAAGTCGGTGCGCACTCGTGTCTAAAATGCCACAAGGACGGTGGGGATGCTGAGGACAGCAAATTCGTCCTCCAAGACCCGGCCCGTGATGCAACTCCGGGTCGCCATGTTTCGCAGATTCATAACCGCGCGGCTTTTGCTCGCATGGCGAAAGCGGTGAAGGATGGAGGGTCGCGTTTGCTGCTCAAAGCCACGGGAAGGCTCGATCACGAGGGCGAAGTGGTGCTGAAGCCGGATTCGACGGGTTATCGCATCCTGGATAAGTTTGTGCGTCAAGTCGACAGCGTGCAGCCACAAACCGCCAAGGACGCGCCGCCCTTTTTTGACGGCATCTCGATGCTTGATGATCAGCGATTGCTCAGACGCGTGACTTTGTCTCTCGCAGGTCGCCTGCCGAGTGATGCGGAGCTGAAATCTCTCGGTAAACCGGATGCATTGTCCAAAGTGCTCGATGCGGTGATGAAGGAGGATGCGTTCTATGATCGACTGCGTGAGGGCTTTAACGATATTTTTCTCACAGTCGGCATCGACGGCAATGCGGACGCGACGGTGCTCGCTTACGAGCATTTTGAGAAGACGAGGCTCTGGTATCAGAAGTGGGAGTTCAAGGACATCACCGACCCGAAGGAGCGCCAGCAAGCGAAGTATCGGATCGCACGCGAGTATCGCGAAGCACTGCTGGGTGAGCCGATGAAGCTCATCGAACACATTGTTCGCAGCGACCGACCGTTCACCGAGATCGTCACCGCTGACTACGCGATGATGACGCCCTACACCTCGCGAGGCTATGGCATGTTTGATGAAATCAAAGATCGATTCAAAGACG
>CANIZT010000059.1 GCA_947471905.1 Verrucomicrobiaceae bacterium | reverse complement strand
TTTGAACCGCTTGGCGTAAGCTTTCCTCGTCTTGGCGATACCGGCATTTTTGGACATAGGGGCGGCGATGGTAAAGGAGATGTCTCGTTCGGCAAGGTGTTTTTCACACTGCTTCAAAGACAAATGCAGTGGCTCCATACGCTTGGTCGCAAATATGGGAGTCAGAAAAACTCAAAATATCAAAAATTAAAGTTGTCTTAATTATCTTGGATTGCTAAATGGATCGGAATCACGCGGAAAATATCCATGACTTCCTCTTCCACCTCCTCCGCAACTCCAGCCGCTCTCGCTGAGCTGGAACAGGGGCTGGAACATCTGAAAGTTGCCAACTATTACCTCCGTGTGGCGCTTGATCAGGTCGCCGATGGCGTGGTGATCGTCGAAAGCGAGGCCAGTGATCCCAAATGCGGCCCCAAGGTGCTCTTTAGCAATGCCGCGGCAGCGATGCTGGCGGGGGCTGATCCTGAAACAGGGCTTCGAGGCCTAGGCCTGAATGATCTCGTCGCTGGAGACAAGGATAGCGCGATGCTGTTACAAAGCCTGCGTCAGGCCATGGATAACGGTGGCTGCCATGAATGCGAGTGCCAACTGCAAAGCCTGCGAACTCAAGCGCCTGTATCATGCAAGTGGCGCGTGCGCGCCGTCTTCAACAGCATGCGCAAGCTGCTGAACTTCACGATTCTCATCAGCCCTTCTCAGACTGGAACACCGATCAAAGTCGAACCACGGCCTGCAGCGGACGATCTGGACGCGCAATCGGTGCAGTTGCGCAAAGAAAACCTCGCAGCACTCGCGCAAGGCATCGCGCATGACGTGAATAATCTCCTTGGACCCGTCACGGTGCGTTTGTCCGCCTTGATCCAGCAAGTGCAGGAGCATCCAGCACTGGCACAGGAACTTCAACTCGTCTTCGCCGGGTTGAAACGTGCCAAGCAGTTCACCTCGCAGGTCGTCACGGCCTCGAAGGCCACGCCACGTAAACACGAAGCCACAGACATCGCGGCGCTGATGCGCGACACCGTGGAATTCGCCGGAGCTGGCTCGAACGTGCATGTCTGTGTGCGCAACGACGATAATCTGCGCCTAGCCATCGCTGATCCGGTCAAACTCAGCCAAGTGCTGCAAAATCTCGTCATGAATGGCATCCAAGCTATGCCGCATGGTGGCTACATGGATGTTGAGGCACACAATCTTGTTGTTCCAGCAACAGGTGATGGAGTGCTCAAACCGGGATCGCATGTACGCATCATCGTGCGTGATCGCGGCTGCGGCATCGCGCCGGAAAATCTCGACCGTTTGTTCCGCGAATCCTTCACCACAAAACCAGACGGCAACGGTATCGGCCTCACCACCTGCAAACGTTTCATCGACGAGATGGGCGGCGCCATCCGTGTCAGTTCCATGCCGAATGTAGGCACCGAATTCAGCGTGTATCTGCCGGCCTCAGGTGCCACGGGCAGCACGAAACCACTCATCCCTGCGGACTCCGCTCCGGTGCCGCTCAAGCATGGCAAAGGCAAGGTACTCATCGTCGATGACGAGGACGACCTGCGCAAAGTCGCGCACATGATCCTCACACGCTGCGGTTACGAAGTCGTGCAATGTGACAACGGCCAGGATGCCGTGCGCATCTATCAGAGTCTGTTCCGCACCGGCACACCACCTGATGTGGTATTAATGGACCTCACGCTGCGTGGCGGCATGAACGGCACCGAGACCGCCGCTGAAATCCTTCTTCTCGACCCCGAGGCCCGTATCGTCTGCACCAGTGGCAGCGTGACACAGGAAGTGCAGATGATCTTTCTGGAACGCGGCTTCGTCGGCGTGCTACCCAAGCCCTACGAAGCAGGCGAACTCACACAGGTCGTGCATCGCGTCGCCACGATGATGAAACGGAATTGAGCGCGCGCGTGGCCGTGACAGTGTCGATATTTTCCGACTCGTATGAAAAACCGCCGCCACTTCCTCTCCGGTCTCGCCACCGCAGCCGCCGCCACGTTCACTGAAACACTGAGTGCCGCACCTGATCCGAAAAAGGACATCGTCATCGGCCACGGCACACATCGTTATAAGGTGAACAAAGACTGGGTGCCCTCCGGTCAGGGCCGCCATCATCCCATCCTCAACTGCCACGAGATGGTGCAGGTCAAAGACGGCCGCCTGTTCATGATCGGCGATCATTGGGACAATCAGATGCTCGTCTTCAAGCCCGATGGCACCATCCTCGACTCCTGGGGCAGTGTGTGGCCCGGCGGGCATGGTTTGACGCTCTCCAATGAAAACGGCGAAGAATTTCTTTTCGTCACCGACAGCGGCCTGTGGAAATCCGGCAGCACAGGTTTTCGCCAAACCGGCCGCATCACCAAGATCGACCTCAGCGGCAAAGAAATCTTCTCCATCAGTCATCCCATGAGCGTCGGCGCGTATGAGCCCGACATGGTCTTCAATCCAACCGAGACCGCCATCGCTCCGAACGGCGACATCTATGTCGTCGATGGCTATGGTTCGCAGTTCGTGCTGCGCTATGATGCCAAAGGCAAGTTCATCCAGCGTTTCGGCGGCAACAAGGACGTGCCCGCCGACGAGCGCCTCAACAACGCCCACGGCATCGCCATCGACACCCGCCAAGGAGCCGACAAGTCCACCGTCATCGTCACCTCACGCATCGACAACTGCTTCCGCCGTTTCACGCTCGATGGGAAGTATCTCGAAACCCTCGCCGTGCCCGGTGCCATGGTCTGCCGCCCTGTCATCGCCGGTCAGGAACTCTACGCCGGCGTCTGCTGGTCGAAGACACCCGACATCAACAAGCTCCCGCAGAACCCCAGCGGTTTCACCGTCATCCTCGATGCCGCAGGCAAAGTCATCAGCGCCCCTGGTGGCACCGCACCCGAATATGAAGACGGCAAGCTCAAGCCTCTCATTCAAGCCGAGCGCATTTTCGATCATGGGCACGATGTGTGCGTGCTGGAAGACAGAGATCTCATCGTCTGCCAGTGGAACGCCTTCCAGACCTACCCGATCAAGCTCGAAAAAATCGCCTCTTAATTCGCTGAGAACCTCTCGCCAATGAAATACCTCACGATCATCAGACACGCCAAGTCCAGTTGGGGGCAGCCCGGACTCGCGGATCATGATCGTCCGCTCAATGAGCGCGGCCAGCGCGCTGCACCCGCCGTCGCGGCGTTTCTGCATCGCACCTACTTCGGCGGCAGCGGCTCCCCTGCCCTGCTCCCATTGCCGGATCGCCTCGTCACCAGCACCGCCTTGCGCGCCTTGAGCACCGCGCAGATCATGCGCGAGACCTTCGCCCTGCCGGTCGATACACTCCTGCTCGAATCCCGCCTCTACCTCGCCGAATCCGACCGCATCCTTGAGGTCATGCGCGGTTTCGAGGAAAGTTGGCATCACGCCATGATCTTCGGCCACAATCCCGGCCTGCACGATTTCGCCGAGCACATCCTCGCCCGCGCCAACATTCCCAAGGTCCCCACCTGCACCGCCGTCATCATGGCCTTCCCGCATGAGTTCTGGGGCCTTGCCGACTGGAACGAGGCGCAGCTCATCGGCTACATCACCCCCAAGTCCCTCGAACGCCGCTTCCCGGAGTTGTATGCCGGCATCTCGCGTGAAGATGGGGATGATTGAAGCACTCTTCAACCGTCATGATCGCCATAACGATGGCGCACTAGTTAGTTCGCTGGCCAAGTTCAAAGCGATTCACTCGCAGTCCTTCGCGCCCAAGCATCTGCCTCAATAAGCGCCTCCAGATTCGGATGCGCGATAACTTGATGCTCGGTCATGACGCGTTCGACGGCCTGCCAGATGCCTGGGAAGCTGATCTTACCGTTGAGGAAGGCTTCGACGGCGACTTCGTTGGCGGCATTGAGTACGGCGGGAAGTGTGCCGCCGATGGTGCCGGCATGGCGAGCGAGGTTGAGGGCGGGGAAATCGTCCACACGAGGTGCTTCGAAATGCAGGGCACCGACTTGGGCGAAGTTGAGCGGCTTGAGGTTGTTCGGGACGCGGTCAGGCCAAGTGACGGCGTATTGAATGGGGAAGCACATGTCGCTGTGGCTGAGTTGGGCGATGACGCTGTTGTCGGCGAATTCGACCATGCTGTGAACGATGCTTTGCGGATGCACGACGACCTCGATCTTGTCCATCGGCACGTCGAAGAGCCATTTAGCCTCGATCATTTCGAGGCCTTTATTGAACAGCGTGGCGCTGTCGATAGTGATCTTGCGACCCATGGTCCAAGTGGGGTGCTTGAGGGCCTGCGCGAGGGTCACGCCAGGCAATTGATCAGCGGGCAAGGTGCGGAAGGGGCCGCCGCTGGCGGTGAGCAGGATACGCTGCACGCTGCTATGACGGTGACCTTCGAGGCACTGGAAGATGGCGTTGTGCTCGCTGTCCACCGGCAGAATGTTCACGCCTTTGCGCTTCGCGGCTTCGGTGACGGCTTCACCGGCCATGACGAGAATTTCTTTGCTGGCGACGGCCAGATGCTTGCCTTCCTCAATGGCCGCGAGTGCGGGTGCGAGTCCGGCGGTGCCGACGATGGCGACGAGGACCATGTCGGCATCGCTCTGCTTCACGAGATCGACCAATCCCTGTGCTCCGACATGCACAACGACATCCGCAGGCAGTAGCGCACGAGCTTTGGCCGCTGCGGCGGGATCGGTGAGCGCGACCTGTTTCACGCCGGTTTCACGGACTTGCGCGACGAGCGCTTCGACACTGCTGTTCGCGGCCAAACCGACGATCTGCATGCGCTCGGGGATGTCTTGAGCGACTTTGAGGGCGCTGGTGCCGATGGAGCCGGTGGAGCCGAGGAGGAGGACTTTGCGCATCACGGAGCTTGCTTTGGCTTATCGTGCGATGGCGGACAAGTAAAAATAAAACACCGGCGCGGTGAACAGCAGGCTGTCGGTAAGATCAAGGATGCCGCCGATGCCCGGCAGTGTATGACCACTGTCCTTGATGGCGACGCAGCGTTTGAGCACAGACTCGGCCAAGTCACCCGTTACGGCCGTAGCACAAAGCACCGGGGCGAGGATCATGCCGTGCATCCAAGTGATAGGGGCGATCCTTTCAGGCATGAGTGCTAGCAAAAGGGCGGCGGCACCGAAAGAGCCGATAAAAGCACCAACGAAGCCTTCCCACGACTTCGCAGGGCTGATGTGTGGGATCATTTTGTGCTTCCCAAACAGCACGCCGACGATGTAGGCCCCCATGTCACTGAACTTCGTGACCATGACGAGGAAGAGCACCAAGAAGATGCCAGTGATGCTTTTGCCTTCGGACTGGAAATACATCAGCCGGGCGATGAAACCGAAGAAGATCACGGTGTAAACGACGCCGAAGACGGTATTGAAGATGCGCTGCAGCGTCACGGCACCCTCGAGTTGCTGGCGATAGCAGAGCAGGAACGAACCATGCACGCTGGCGGTCAGCGCTGCGAGATCCAGCCACATCGGCGGAACGTCATGGTGCGTGGTCGTATACCAGATCACCGAGGCCCAGTAGGTGATGCAGATGACGAAACCGAGAGCATTAAAGGAACGCGCATGCGCGTCATTGCGCAGCAGGCGATAATACTCCACGGCACCAGCGACACCGAAGAATCCAGTGATCGCGATGATCAGCCAGGTGTTCTGCCATTGCAGAAAAGCAACCGCGAGGAGCGCCCACAGGATCAGCGTACTGAACAGACGGGACACGAAGACGCGGCGCTTGCTGGGCGGGATCGGAACTGCAGATTGTGACATGCGGTGGGTTGGGAAGTGCCATTTAGAGCGTATCTCGCTCGCTTGAGCAATGCGATTTCGTGTTTGGCATTTCTTCAGGCCCCGTTAATTTCAACCCTCATGGCAGCCTACGTCATACAGCCCGGCGATAATCCGATGGGCATCGCGCGCAAATTCGGCATGAGCTTTGATGCTTTCAAAGCATTCAATCCCGGCCTGTGCGATGCCAACAACAACTGTCGCATTCTGTTTCCCGGCCAAGTCGTGCAGGTGGATGCACCCGGAGGCGCGCCTGCCGCTCCTTCGAACCCTTCCCAGCCTGCCGCAGGCTTCGCGCCACAGGCTCCACCGTGGATGGAAGTAGCACTGCGTGAGCAGGGAGTGGCTGAATGGAACCCCGGCGACAACCCACGCATCATCGAATACCTCGCGAGCGTGGGTGTGCGCGGCGGCGATGAAACGAGCTGGTGCGCTGCTTTTGTGAACTGGAGCATTCGTAAAGCCGGCTTTCGAGGTCACAATACCGGTCTCGCTGGCCAATGGATCAATTATGGTCGCGCCGTGGCCCCAACCTACGGCTGCGTCGTCGTCACCCAGCCAATGGCCGCCGGTGCCAGCGGCCACGTGGGTTTTCTGCACGCCCTCGATCAAACCAATGTCTGGCTGCTCAGCGGCAACAGCGCGAACCGAGTGCGCATCTCGGCCTACTCACGCGGCAAACTGGCAGCGGGGCAGTGCTTTCGCTGGCCGGTCTGAGGAATATCGAGCGATTCCATCAAGGAGAGGGACTTGCAACGTACCGGCACTTGGCCGCTCCTTGTTCAGAAACCACCTTCAAAGAACGCTCGCAGTTCCTGCAGCCGCCCTTCCTGGCAGACTTCGTTCAGATTCGCCACGGCGGCAGGAATGTGCTGCATGTAATGCGGCTTGCCGAGATTGCGACTGAGATTGGCGTAAGCGCCGAGTGCCTGCATGAGACGCTGAGCGGCGCAGAGGTAGAAGACTTCACGCACGTCATTCAAATCAAGGCCGCGGTGCTCAGCGTAGTAGCTGAGCAGGCACATGCGTTCGTTGCGCGTGAGGTTCACATACGGATCGTAAAGCAGTGACGCGAGATCGTATTCAGCGAGGCCGAGCCGCAGCCCTTGGTAATCGACGAGCCAGGCCTCTTCACCACGAATGAGCACGTTCTGGCTTTGGAAGTCGCGATGCACCAGACAGCGCGGCAGTTTGGCGAGACGACGACGAAGCTGTTTGAGCGTTTCGTGAGCGGCGGCGTATTCGGAATCAGGAAAATCACGCCCGAGGTGACCGCGCACGAAATGATCGAGGAAGTAGTTCTGCTCCCATTCGTAAAGCGCTTCGTCGAAGGCAGGCTCCAGTTCGTCGAGATCGGCCTGCGTGAGCGACTTCTCACCGACACCATGGAATTTGGCCGCCTCGCGCAAGGTGGCCTCGTAAAGCGGGGAACGCCTGTCCCAAGGCTGGTCGTGGTAAGACTGCAGATCCACACGGCCCAGATCTTCCAACCACACGCAGAGCCGCTGCTCATCAAAGGCAAACACCTGCGGCACATGCGCGCCGATTTTCGCCAGACGGTGTGTGGCGGGCACGAACTTGGGATTATCACGACGTGCCAGTGTGTAAACCATGAGCACCATCGGCTGGCGGCCATTCTCCCAGTTAAGGCGGTAGAAATGGCGATCCGAAGCTCCTTTGAGGATCACTTCCACCTCACAGGCAGTACCGATCAGTTCAGGGAACTGTTCGCGGGTAAAAATGAGCAAGGCCTCGTGTTCGGGGAGCATGGAGGCGTGAAATTAAGCAGCAGGCACACAGCCTGCCTTAGAAATCTGCATCAAGTCGCAGCCTTTCTTTCATGCCAACCTCAAGGGGGTGGCAGAGGCACATCATTCACCCGGACTGGGGGAACCGACGTAGAAGGTGGCGGCAGAATGGGATTGTTCGGCAGGATAGCATTCACCGCGCGGCGCTGCTGCTGCATGGCTTGATTGGCAGCCTGGGTGGGAACTTGCGTGGGAATAACAGCTCGCTGGACCACTTCAGAAGGTTGCGCGGAAGCATCTGCGAAGCTGACCCAGCCGGCTTGATCGCCCTTTTGCAGTTGGATGCGCGTCTTGTCCACGGAATCGCCGAGAGTCACTTTGCGGATCTTGATGCCCATCTCGTTCTCGGAGCCGCTGCGTGCCTCCATGACTTGCGAAGTCGTACGGTCCACCAGTACAGCAACGACACCACCGTCGATCTCATAGATGCCGGAGAGGCTGATATTGTCGGCAAAATTCGGCCCGATGGGCGCATCCGGTGAGGGCAGATCCTTGGTGGTGAAGATGGAGCGTTCCCACAGTGCGGCGTAGTGCTCCAACTTCGGAAACGCTACCGGCTCTTTATCTTTGTTGGGTTCTTGGGCAGATGAACCCTTGGCGATCAATAACGCCAGACTGAGAACGGCAAGCTGAGTGGTAAGCGTTTTCATGGTTAGTTCGCTTTGGTGACCTTGGGCACGGTTTTCTCGCGGTAGAACTGCGTGAACTCGACCTCGCAATTCACGGTCTTGTTGGTGCCGCTGGGGTTGATCTGCAGACGGCTGATGCCGAGGAAGCTCTGCGGCTGCTGCAAGGCGTGCAGCCAGGTAAAGAAGGCCTTCTCCGACACGCCGGCGAGCGTGATCTTCACGGCGGCGTGATCGAAGTAACCGAGCGTTTCATCCACCGGCAGGCCGTCGGGGCCGAGCACCTTCGCCTCTTCGATGAATTCCTTGCCACCGATGCTCAAACCAACTTTTTCCGCCTCGGCGGTGATGGCTTCGAGCAGCTTGGCGGAGGCTTCCTGACGGCTGGTGAAGCCGGGCACCTTCTCCTCCAGCCAGCCATACTTGTCCGCCCAGTCCGCGCCCTGCGAGATGGCGAGGTTCATTTCCGCGAGGCGGTCGCGCAGCGATTCGTTCTCCTCACGGATGGCCATGTAGTTCTTGAACGCGAACGTGAGTCCTCCGCCGCCGATGATGGCGAGGAATAGGAAGACGAAGACGCCGAGCAGCACTTTCTCGCTCTTCTTCATTCGCCGCGGGCTCCTTTCATTTCAAAGGTGGCGCTGTTGTCGCTGGCGATGACCGGCGCGGGAATTTCCCAGCCGAAAGCACTGAGCGCCTCGATCTCGGAGGCCTCTTTGGTGTATTGCAGCGCGAGCGAGGCATTCGGCATGCGGCCACGAATGCTGATGCGGTCCGGCGTCCATTCCCAATGCGTGATGCTGGCTTCCTTCGATGACTCCGGCTCCATGCAGTGCAGGAGCATCTGCTGCGGCCAGGTGGAGGGATCTACCGCAGGCGCGGCCTCCTGCCACGCCTTCCTGTGATCCATCACGCGTGAAGACCGTGGCATGAGCTCGGCGACTTTTTCCCGAAGCATGTTGCGCTCCTGCAAGGCCAGCGAAGTCAGCGTGGCAACAAGGGCAATCGCAGCGGCGATCACCGCGCCAACCGTGAGCGCCATGAAGCGTGTCTTCGCCCGGCTCGACTGACTTTGACGTGAGGCAATGACATCCTGCGGCATGAGCAGGCTGGAGCCGCGCGTTGGCATCGTCGGAGCGGGCATGTCGCAGCGGTAGGCGGTCAAACCGGTGACGCGCTGGATTTGCGCGATGTCGCCTTCCTCAATCCACAGCACGATGCTTTCGAGACGTCCGAGGACACCTTGGAAACCAAGCTGAAGACAAATGTTGTTCAATTCAGCGAGCGCGTTGCCATCCAAACGATTCGCCGAAAGCGGCGTGCAGTAAATCAACTGCGCACCGCTGGTGATGGCGACGACAAGCCGGTCCAGCTCACGGAAGATGGTGACACTGTTCTGCACTAGCGGATAACACAGCGCATGCAGCGTGACTTCATCTGGCAGCCGCGTCGAATCACGCAGCGGCACCGGTTGATCTTTGAGCGCCAGGATGCGCGCGAGATACGCGCCTTCCTTGCCTTGAAGATTCCGCACTTGCACGCTGGTCTCATCATCTTCGGATTTCACGCCCATGCGTTCCAAATGCAGCAAGGCCATGCTGCGAAGATGCTCTGGCTGGCCTTTGAGCCACGCGGGCAGCACCCAAAAATGCGTGGCGGGCAGTGCCAGCACACGGCGCTGCACGTCTTTACCAAAAACGCCACCCTCGACAGTCTGTTCGCTATTGAGCTGACATGATGCACCCTCCGCGCCGACCCAGCTCTGCCAAGTACGCGTCGAAGGGAGCAGAAGCTCGCAGGATTGTTTACGTGTCTTTGCCATGTGCAGGAATTTCACCACGCCAGATGGCCTGGCCACCTTGCGTGATGAGGATGAGTTTGCGTTGTAGCGAACCGAGGGAGCCGATGCTCTCAATGCGTCGAATGGGACCGGCGAATTGAATCCACTGGGTCAGTTGTGCGACGATCTGCGGATGAAAAACACCCAGCATCTGCGCCACCTGCGGCACACTGCCGAGGCGCTGATCATCCTGTGTATGCAAAGCGCCATCGCGCCCGGTGCGGAAGGTGAGCAGCGGCTGCACACGTTCAATCGGCACATCAGCCAGCAAGGAGATGAGTTCAGGGCGTGCGTCGTTGATGTCCACCCGGCCATCGCCAAAGACAGTGAACCATTCACGCCAGTCAGGATGCTCGGCATTGACGATTTCCATGCCACGCACATGCAGCATTTCTTCGACTTCTTTGAATGGACGATTGAACGGCATTCCTTCGAGTCCGTTCTTCTGATACTCGCGTTTTTCAGCGCCGTTGAGGCTGACGTTTTCATCTTCATCAACCCAATCCTTCAACGCATCACACAACGCAGCGACAAACTCCGGCTTGAAGCCCCAGCGCGTAAATAAACGGCGCAGCAGCACCTTATCGCCCGTTTGCACGAGGTGATTGACGTTCAAGCGGGCTTCTTCGGCCACGAGCGTGACGTTGAAGCCGCCACCATCATTCGAGGTGAAGTGCAGCAGCGGATCATCTTGCTGAATCGCCGGATGCCGGGCCACTTCGAGGCCCATTTCGGCGTAACGCTTCGCGAAAATGCGCCCGCGCATCATGCGAGTGAACTCCGTGTCGGCCAGCAACGACTTCGCACCGGCAAACATGACCATGCCCAGAATCGCAATCATCCAGAACACCGTGATGAGCGCGGAGCCGTGGTTGTTGCAGGTGCTGGAACGAAGATGAGTCACGAATGCGATGAGTTATTGGTTAGGTGTCGGTGTTGAGGGTTGCGCCACAGAAACTTGGGAAAGGCTGTTGGCGATCCAGAATGTGTATTCGTGTTCACGCGGATCAGCGGTGAAGGCGAACTTGAGTTTCATGAAGAGCGGCGGCTGCGGACGCTTCTTGGGATCCCAGCTCGTGAACCACTTCTTTTCTACGGGCTCATAGAACTGCCACTGCATCTGCTTGAGTCCTTCCAGGATCGGCAGTTCGGCGATGGTGGTGAACTCATCCGGCGTGCGGGCTTTCTCGGGATGCTTAAGGTGACGCACGACGAGACTGAGGTCTTTGGTGCCTGAGTTGCGCACGAGGCCGAATTCGACCGCGTCGGCGAGCCTCAGTGCACGATTCCAGACGAAGGGCATCTTGCCGCCTAGGATGAACAGGTTGCCGGAGGAGCCACGCGCGGCTTTTTCGACGCCAACGCTGAGTTGGATGCCAGGTGGCATCGTTTCGAGGTAATCACGCCATTGCGTTACGAAGTTGCTGATGCGCGTCTCCGCCACACGAGCCGTGCTCATGGATTTGCTGACCTGAATGGCGCCATTGGCAATGCCATAGACGCCACTCAGGATCAGGCCGATGAGGGCCATAGCGAGGATGAC
This sequence comes from Verrucomicrobiaceae bacterium, assembly GCA_947471905.1. Lineage (GTDB taxonomy): Bacteria > Verrucomicrobiota > Verrucomicrobiia > Verrucomicrobiales > Verrucomicrobiaceae > Prosthecobacter. The sequence goes on along the minus strand of CANIZT010000059.1, from coordinate 5,594 downwards.
TTCGAGCAGCGTGAACGCGGCCTTAGATCGGGCTGTGGGGCGAATACACATAGGTTTCCATGCTGCGTTTCATGCGCCGCGTGCGCCCGTCGGTGATCCATGCTTCGGCGCGGATGCGAAACATGTGGTCGAGCTCGACCTTGTCTTTGGTGATGAGTTTGACCTTCTCAATCGTGGCGCTGGCATCAATGCCGTCGGCGGTGGGATTGAAGGTGACGCTGGTGGCTTTGAATTCAGGCTGGTGTGCGACTTCAGCGAGCACGGACTCCAGCACGCGCAGCACCTGCGCTTCCCGGCGCGAGTCATTGGAGGTCTTGGCGATGCCCTCGATGGCCTGCGTCATGCCCACGGAAACGAGCGCAAACAGCGCAAGCGCGAGGATGACTTCGAGGAGGGCGAAGCCATGCGCGGATGATGCTGTGTGCGTGTGTTTCATCCTTTGACCTGAATGGATTTGCGTTTCGCGCAGGCGGTGAGCGGATCGAAGCCCATCTCGATCTGACCTGCTGTGCCGCTGAGACGGACTTCGATGGGTTCGCAGATGCCGGCGGGGCTGAACTCCCAGGCTTCGCCGCGTTTGGGAGCACGGAAGGCGCTTTCGCCAAAACGACGCACTTGCAGCATGCCGCTGAATTCCTCACTGGCACCGAAAGCACCCGCAGAAAGCTCCATGCGCACGGTTTGCTGGCTGTTGAGCGCCTGGAGCAGGTTTTGACGCGCCGTGGTTTCGATAACAGCCGCAGCGCGACGCAGTTTGTCCTCATCACGCACGCCGGAAATGCTCATCGTGGCGATGCCGATGATGAGAATGCAGAGAGACATGGCGACGATGATTTCGAGCAACGTGAATGCAGAATAACGAACGCCATGCTGCGTTGGCAGCATGGACCGAGTGCGATTCGTGATGGCTCTGAAGTTCGTCATTCTGATTTCGTCATTGGCGGTGCAGCCGCTCAGATGTCCCAACTGCCGATGTCGTCCGCATTGCCTGCGATGCCGTCAGGACCGGCGGAATAGACATCGAAGCCAGTTTTGTCTTTGGTGCCGGGACGGCGGTAGCTGTATGGATTGCCCCAGGGATCAATGGGCAGTTTTTTGAGCTTGGGACTCCAATTGTTTGGTGCGGGGCGTCCCGCTGGTTTCTCCAGGAGTGCCGACAGGCCCTGCTCGGTGGTGGGCAGGAACATGTTGTCCACTTCGTAGGCTCGAAGGGCGGAAATGATGCCGCTGATGTGACCTTTGGAGGTGGTTTTTTTGCCGCCTTCTAGGACGCCGCCAAAATTGACGACAGCCGCGCCGACAAGCAGCGCGACGATGGCGAGCACAAGGATCATTTCGACGAGCGTGAAGCCCGAGGTCGAATGGCGATGTTGGGTTTGCGTATGTTTCATGTTGGTTTGCTATTTATTGATGCTGGAAATGGTTTGGAAGATGGTGGTCATCATGAGGTAGGCCATGAGGCCGACCATGGCGGCCATGAGACAGACGATGAGGGGCTGAATGAGCGCAGCGAGGGTGTCGATCTTTTTGCTCAGCTCACGATCAAAGCGCTCAGCGGCGCGAGTGAGCGCGGCAGACATGTCCCCGGTCTGCTCACCGACGTTGACCATGTCGATGAGCAGCGGCGGGAACTGGGCGCTGCGATCGAGCGCACGAGAAAGCGCAACGCCTTCGCCAACGTGGCGCATCACGCTCTCGAACTCCTGGCGCAGATAAGGATTGTCGATGGCCTGATGCGTAAGCTGCATGGATTGCACCATAGTGAGGCCGTTGCCGAGAAGATTGGCCATCGTCTCGAGGAACTGGACATAGAAACGGGCGCGGAAGATGTTTCCGAAGAGTGGAATGCGCAGTTTGAAGCGTGCCCACGGAATGGCGGACTCGGGACGTGCGATCCAGGCCTTGCCGATGATGTAACTGGCAATTCCGGCAAGGATAATCATCCACCATGTGGCTTTGAAGGTATCACTGACCTTCAAAATGATCTGCGCGGCGAATGGAAGCGATCCGCCGGTCGAATCGAGCATCTCAGTGAGCTTTGGAATGAGATAGACAACGAAGAGCAGTGTGACGGAAAAAGCGGCAACAATGAGAAAGGCCGGATAGAGCAACGCTGAGAGGACTTTCGATTTCAGCGCCTGCAACGCGCGCATGTACTGCGCCTGACGTTTCAAGATGGTGCTGAGAGAACCGCTGGCCTCACCAGCGGAGACGAGGGCGCAGAAGAGTTTGCCAAAGCTGGGGCTGGTGGCAGCGACGGCTTTGGAGAAGGCCATGCCATCACGTACTTTGCCACGAAGCACGGTGGCGAGTGTTTTGATGCCGGAGAGTTCGCGACGGCGCTCCATGGTGGCGAGCGCGGGCTCAAGCTGGATGCCCGCACCGACGAGATCGGCGAGTTCTTCGATGAAGAGAACGACCTGCGCGAGTTTGAGCTTGATAGGGCCGGTGATCGTTTCGGTGATCGTGGTGGCCTGTTTTGTTTTGGCGACCGTCTGGGTTTCGCCAGCGGCTTCGAGCTTGATTGGCTGGATTTTCTTTTTACCCAACAACGCAAAAGCCTCGCTTCGATCCGACGCGGCGAGTTCGCCGGTGATGAGACCGGCGGGGCCTTGGGCGCTGTAAACGAAGGTGGGCATGAGTTATGCGGCCAGACGAGTGGGAGAGGCAATGGTGGTGGTCTGCGGATTGTGCTGACGATCCGAAGCGGCGGTAACGGAGAGCACTTCCTCAATGGTGGTTTCACCGCTGAGCACTTTTTGGAAGCCGTAACCACGCATGGGGATATAGCCGTCCTTGATCGCCTGCTTGTGAAACTCGGCGGGATGTGCGCGACTATTGATAAGGTGCTGCAGTGCGTGAGTGACGAGGCAGACTTCGTAGATGGAGAGTCGGCCCTGGAAGCCACTGCCACGGCAGGCTTCGCAGCCGACAGCACGCATGATTTTTCCGGGCAAATGCGATGGGAAGCCGATGGACTTCAAATAGCTCTCCTCAACCTGGGTGGGCACCTTGCACAGCGGGCAGAGTTTACGCACAAGTCTCTGCGCGAAAAAGGCACGCACGGCGCTGGAGACGAGGAAGGGCTCGACGCCCATGTCGATGAGACGGGTGATGCCGCCGATGGCGTCATTGGTGTGCAGCGTGCTGAAAACCAAATGGCCGGTGAGTGCGGCACGCACGGCGATCTCGGTGGTTTCGAGGTCGCGCATTTCCCCGATCATGACGACGTTCGGATCACCGCGAAGAATGCTGCGCAGACCGGCGCCGAAGGTGAGGCCGATCTCGGGTTTCACGGCGATCTGTACGATGCCGGGCATTTTGTATTCGACGGGATCTTCGATGGTAACGATGCGGCGATGCGTTTGATTGAGATCCGTGAGGAAGGCGTAAAGCGTGGTCGATTTGCCGCTGCCGGTGGGGCCGGTGATGAGGATGATGCCATTGGGCAGCTTGAGCAGTTCATCGACGACAGGGCGAATGTTGTCGGTGAGTCCGAGGCGGTTCACAGTGACTTGCTGCTGTGCTAGAAGACGCAGGCTGATGCTTTCGCCTTCGACAGATGGAATCGTGGCAACGCGCACGTCAATGGCGAGGCCGTCGAGTTCGAGATTGATACGACCGTCTTGCGGCAGGCGTTTTTCCGCGATGTCGAGACGCGCCATGATCTTCAAGCGTGCAATGACAGAGGCCTGCAGCGATTTAATGTTCTCAGGCACTGGGAGTTCTTCGAGACGACCATCAATGCGGTAGCGAATGCGCAGGCGGTCCTGCTGCGGCTCGACGTGAATGTCCGTGGCGCGTTGTTCGAGGCCACGGCGGATGATTTGATTCACGAATCGCACGACGGAGGCTTCTTCATCCTCGGGTTCATCGAGCACGGTGACTTCATCGCGCAAATCTTCCGCACCCCAGTCGGCTCGACCACGCAGGATCTTCTCGAACGTGTCCGCACCGAGACCATAGAGCTTTTGCAGTCCTTCAACGATGCGCGTGCGCTGCCCCACATGCCAAACAACTGGCATCGAAAGACTGGCGGCTACGCGTTGATGCGCGACAAGGCTCAACGGATCAAACGTGGCAATGTGCAGCGTGCGCGCTGGTTCGGTGACGTCGTCACTTTGAGTTTCCTCGGTGAAAATCGGCAACAGACGATGACGCAAGGCGATCTCAGCCGGAAGCATTCGGCGCATGCCCTGCTCGGTTTGCTGATCTTCATCCTTTGGCTCCCACCATGGCAGTCCGAGAGTCTTCGCGAGAGCTGTCAGGAAATCCCGTTCACGCACGCCTTCGCAATCCAGCACGGCGTCAACGAACGACGTTTGATTGTAGCAAGCCTCCTCCACTGCCTGCCGCACGGCAGGAAGATCGGCGCAGCCGGAATCTGCAAGGATTTGGTCTATAAGAGGCAGCATGTGAAAAGAGGCCTAAACCAGCCTCACAATTACATATATTTATGGTTTTTCACTGAAATGGCAAGTTTTTAATACATCTAAACCATTCGGGAAGCCGACAAGACCCGCCGACCCGTTGCTCAAACCCGATGGACCCTGGGCTATTTGGCCGCGTTGATCTGGCTCACCATCGCCTCCAATGACCCGTTTTTGACGGCGATCATGCCTTTGGGATCGATGAGGTAAAGCGTTGGAAAATTGCGCAGGTTGTAGAGCGTGGTGTTGGGGCCGCTGCTGGTGTTGTCGAGGACATTGCGGAAGCTGATCTGGTAGTCTGCGAGTGCTTTTTTGGCCTCGGTCTCGATGTCGGTGTTCACTCCGATGACGACGGCGTTTTTATCTTTGAGCTGAGCCGCCGCCTGATTCATGAGCGGCAGAATCCCGTGACAGGCGTGGCACCAGCCGCCCCAGAAAATGACGATGACGTATTTGCCACGATAATCGCTGAGCTTGAAACTAACACCGTCTGCATCCTTTCCTTCGATCTCAGGCGCTTCGCAGCCGACCTGGAGGTTCATCATCTCAAAGAGCATCTTGAATGCGAAGTCGGAGAGCTTGAAGCCCTGAATGGTGACATCGGCGTAGTCGGTGTTGAGCTGTCGAAAGTAATCGAGCGCCTTCGTCTGCGATCCAGCGGCGGAAACGCGATCAGCAGAGGCATCGAAGTTCTTGAAATGGATGGTACCGAGAGCATAAAGCGCGGCCGCTTTCTCCTCCGGATTTTTGTTCTTCTCAATCACGGCAGTGAGCACCGGCTCGGCAGGCAGGCCGTAGTATTCGAGTTGCTTGACCGCCGCGGCGATGCCTTTGCTGCCTGCGAAGGTGGTCCCCAGCATCTTTAAGGCCGCTTGCCCTTCGGGAAAGTTCGCAGCGCCAGTCACCAGCCAGTTCACCCCTTTCACAACATCCGGTTGATCCAAATTGGCCTGCACCAGCTTCATCATCTTTGTCGCATAGGTCTCAGCGCTCGGAATGCTGGCACGAAACTTGTTTTTCTCCTCTTCGGTAGCTGCGGTATAAAACGCGGATCAAAAGTGTAGCGGATCGCGGATCAAAAGTGAGTCACCTCTAAGCGATTGAACAGGTGTTGGGCATGTTCGTCAAGGCTGTGATGAGCTTCGTGCCTGCCTCGATCCTGAG
>CANIZT010000058.1 GCA_947471905.1 Verrucomicrobiaceae bacterium | reverse complement strand
TGCGCCGGTCTCGCTGCGGTAGTCCTGGCCCACATGAATCGCGCGAGTTTCAAAGCGTGCGTCGGCGGGAATGGTCGGGTCGTCTTTCATGGCGTGATGAGTGACATGCAGAATTAGCTTTGCAAGGCCCCTGCGCTCATGCTTTATGAATCAAATCTGATCTTTCATGTCTGACCCTACTGCTCCTCGAAAATTCCGTCGCGTTCTGCTCAAACTCAGCGGTGAAGCGCTGAGGCAACCGGGGAGCACCGACAACATCTCCCCGCCGATCGTCGAAGACATGGCGGCGCAGATCAAAGCGGCGCATCAAACGGGTCTCGAAATCGCCGTTGTTGTCGGCGGCGGTAATTTCTGGCGCGGTGTCACCGCGAGCAATAAAGGCATGGAGCGTGCCACGGCGGATTACATGGGCATGCTGGCCACCGTGATGAATTCACTGGCCCTGCAGAGCATGCTGGAGGCGATGGATGTGCCGTCGCGGGTGCAGAGCGCGATCAAGATGGACAATGTGGCCGAGCCCTTTGTGCGCCGCAAAGCGATGCGCCATCTCGAACTGGGCCGCGTGGTGATCTTTGCCGCCGGCACGGGCAATCCGTTCTTTTCCACCGACACCACTGCCGCGCTGCGTGCCAGTGAGATCAATGCCGAGATCGTGCTCAAAGCGACGAAGGTCGATGGCATTTACGATTCCGATCCGGCCAAGAATCCGAATGCGGTGAAGTTTGACCGCATCAGTTTCCACGAGTGCCTGACCCGCCAGCTTAAGGTGATGGACTCCACCGCCTTCTCGCTGTGCATGGAGAACAACATGCCCATCGGCGTGTTCAGCATGAACGAGCCTGACAACATCCGCCGCGCTCTCGTCGGCGAATACATCGGCACGATGGTCGATGCCAACGGCTGATCTACTTTTACAACCCACTCTGTTTTATGGACCCTGAAATAACCATGCTGGAGGCCGATGAGGCCATGACGAAGGCCGTCGAACACGCCATCCACGAATTTGCCACTGTGCGCACGGGCAAGGCCAACCCCACGCTGGTCGAAAACATGGACGTGCATGTGATGAGCTACGGCAGCCACATGAAGCTGAAGCAGCTCGCGATGATCACCACACCGGATGCGCGTCTGATCCGCATTGAGCCGTTTGATCCCGCCACGCTCCAAGACATCGACCGCGCAATCCGTGAATCACGCCTCGGTTTGAACGGCAGCATCGAGGGCAAAGTCATCCGTCTGCCGATTCCGTCTCTCACCACCGAGCGCCGTGAGCAGATGGTGAAGATGTGCAAGACCCTCGGCGAAGACGCCCGCGTGCGTGTGCGTTCCGCCCGTCGCGATGCCCTCGAAGCGATCAAGAAAGGCGAGAAGGACGGCAGCATCACCGAAGATGACCTCCACCGCATGGAGAAGGAAATTCAGACCATGACCGACAAGAAGATCGCCGAGATCGACCAGCATGTGGTGTCGAAGGAAAAGGAGATTATGACGGTCTAGGCTAACGCCTGTTCCAGGTTCGGTGTTCCAGGTTCAAAGTTCCGAACCACCAAGCCCCGGCCTTGAATCTTGAACTCAGAACCTTGAACCTTGAACCTGACTTGTGTTCCCCGCCCGCGACTACCTCGATCTCACCCATACCAAGCATGGCATCCTGTTTCCGGATGACTCGCCGGTGTGGACGTCGCTGACGCGGATCGAGTCGTATCTGGAGTTCCGGCTGCAGCGTGAGATCCGCGTGCAGGTGCCGCCGGGAGCCTTCATCGGCGAAGACGTGTTCATTGATGAAGGCACCACGCTGGAGCCTGGAGTCGTGATCAAAGGTCCCGCTTGGATCGGGCGGAACTGCCAGCTTCGTGCTGGTTGCTACATCCGCGAGAACGTGATCATCGGCGATGGCTGCGTGCTCGGGAACTCGTGCGAGTTCAAGAACTGCGTGATCTTCGACGGCTGCGAGGTGCCACACTTCAATTACGTGGGTGACTCGATCCTCGGCCACAAGGCGCATCTGGCGGCAGGAGTGATCCTTTCCAATGTGCGTCTCGACCGCCTCGAAGTCACCGTCAAGACCGACACGGACATCATTCCCACTGGCCTGCGGAAGTTCGGCGCGATCGTCGGTGACTACGCCGAGATCGGCTGCAACAGCGTGATCAGTCCCGGCAGCATCATCGGGCGGCGCAGCATCGTGTATCCGCTGACGCATTTCACGGGAGTGCTGGATTCCGACCTGATGCTGAAGACTCGACAGACGCAGCAGGTGGTAAAACGTCGGAAGTAAGGACGAAAGTTGAATACATCCTCGCGGTCGGGCGTCAGAGCCGAATCTTCATACTTATGAGCTCGCGTTTCCGTTCCTTTTTAGTCGTCACAGCGCTTCTGCCACTCACGAGTTGTGACAAAGTCACGCCGCCAACCGTCAGTTTGCCTGCCCCAGTCGTCCCTATGACAGCAGAGACGGAAAAGCAGCTCGCCGAAGCACGTGATGCTCTACTGCGCCAAGCCCTAGAGATTGAGACGAAGACAGCGCTGATGGGAAAACAGTTCGCCGACATGGAAAAGGCGCTCAAAGAGCGTGAAAACACGGAGCTGCGCACATCACTGGATGCATTGAAGAAACAGAATGAGGATTTGCGTGTGCAGGCGGACACCGCACGGCGTCAGAGCAATGTGATCACACAACGCATCGCCACCAACGCACCGCGTGTGAGTTTACCGCCTCAAACGGCTGCTCCGCGTGACTACTCGGTCTTTTATCAGCATCTTGCACCCTATGGCCACTGGATGGATGTGAGCGGCTACGGCTACTGCTGGAGTCCCACGATCAGCACGGCACGCTGGCGGCCTTATGTGGATGGCAATTGGGCCTGGTCGTCAATGGGGTGGACTTGGCAGTCGAACGAACCGTTTGGTTGGGCCACGTATCATTATGGTCGCTGGATCAATCTCTCGCGCCATGGCTGGGTTTGGGTGCCAGGCTGTGAGTGGTCTCCAGGCTGGGTTTCCTGGCGGCAGAGCCGCGAGTACGTTGGCTGGGCACCGCTACCGCCTGAAATCGGCGCCTGCCGCGATGTGTATCGTGATTGCGACTCGCGCTACAATTTAGGCCCTTCGAGCTACACCTTCATCACCACGAATCATTTTGTGCGCCCGAGTTACACCACGGTGTGTGCGCCAGTGACCTACAATACCACGATCTTTCAAAACAGCGTGAACGTGACGCAGATTGTGCGGCAGGATTGCCACCACCATGATCTCGGCATCGGTTCCAGCCCCGTTTTTGTTCATCATGGCGGCCCTCCTCGTGCCCAGATGGAGCAGGTTTGTGCACAGGCTGTGCCGCAGGTGCAGGTCAATGCGATCCAAGCTAGTGAAATGACCGCACCGCGTCCCGGGCATCACCAGCATGAAGCAGTCATCGCTCCCGTCATCGTGGAACTACCACCTGTGAAGGCCGACGCGCCTCCCATGAAGCCGCAGATCGCTGATCGCATCGAAAAGCCAGTGCCCGTGAGTGGTTTTGAAGGTGTGCCTATGAAAGCGGCGGCGGCGATTCGCGAGACGATTGCTGAGGACAAAACGACGGCCGCCGTGCAGCAGCAGCCTGTGATTGTCACACCAGCAGCGGCCATCGTTGCAGTCCAGGAGCCAGAAAGACAGCCCAAGCATCATCGCGAGTCCACAGAGACAGCGCCAGTGAGGGAAACCGTGCGTCCAGCCATTGCAGTAACCGAACAAGCGACCGCGCAGACCACTTTGCCTGCTGCCATCATGCCTCAAGTCGCCGAAACGACACCTCTAGTCGTCACTACCGAAACCAAGCCGACCACCGTTCCTGAATCCGCTCCAGTCGTGGTGATGTCTGCTGATACCAGCAATGCACCAGACACGAAGGTCGCTGAGAAAGTCGTTTCAGCCCCTGTGGTAACTCCGATGGTTGTTCCTACGGGGGAAGCATCCAAACCGGAGGCAGTCGTGCCAGAGAGTGCTCCCCCTGCTCCTACGATCGTCATGCCTGCCATCGCTAGCACTCCGCTAGAACCAAGAATCGCTAAAGGAAGTATTTCATCCCCAGCGCTGAATCCAGCGGCTTCTGTCGTAACCCCGCCGGTTGAAGTGATGAAGCCAGAGGCCGCACCCGCTGTGGTCGCGCCAGAGAGTGCTCCACAAGCACCGACGGTCGCCATGCCAGCTGCTGCACCAACTTTGGTGCCCGATGCTGCACCGCCGCCAGTCGATGCATCAGTCGCACTGCAAGCTGCTGCTGAGAAGATGGCCGCAGAACAGGCAGCCGCTGAAGCTCAAAAGCAGGCGCTGCAGGCTGCGCAACAGCGCATGCTGGCCGAGCAAGCTGCCGCTGAGGGTGAAAAAGCGCGTCTGGAAGCTCAGGCCGTGGCCATGAAGCAAGAACTCGCTGCTCAACAAGCCGCCGCAGACACCGAACGTGCCCGCCAGCAAGCAGACGCTGCCGCTATGCAGCGTCTGCAGGAAGAAGCCGCTCGTCGCGCTGAAGAACAGCAGATGCGCGCTCAGCAAGAAGCCGCTCAGCGTGCCGCTCAAGAGATGGCGCAGCGTCAGCAGGAAGAAGCTGCTCGTCGCGCCGAGGAGCAGCAAATGCGTGCACAACAAGAATCCGCTCAGCGTGCCGCTCAAGAAATGGCGCAACGTCAGGCGGAAGAAGCTGCTCGTCGCGCCGATGAACAGCAGATGCGCGCGCAGCAAGAAGCCGCTCAGCGTGCCGCTCAAGAAATAGCGCAACGCCAGGCGGAAGAAGCTGCTCGCCGCGCCCAAGAAGAAGCCCAACATGCTGCGGCAGAGGCTGCTGCCCGTGCTGCCGCCGAAGCCGCGCGCAATCAACCGCAGCCAGCGCCTCCAGGGCAATGAGGCAAATCTTCGCGTGGATCACACTCGCAGCATGTCCTTCACCACCTGCCAGTAGAGGAAGATGCAGCCACGCCATGAATAACGAAATTCTCCGTTGCCAGTGGGTTCGATGACCCCGGCGTTGATGTTGTGGTCGATCTGGGCGCTCATATCGCGCTCGATGTAGGCGTGCAGATATTCTGTGTCTTGGAGCGCGAGGTCTTCCGTCCGGATGCCTTCGTTTTGAAGGAAGACCTCGTGTCGCTCCAGCAGTTCTTCAAAGGAAACGGCGTGCGTGAAGCGATTCAGCCGCTGCTTCGGTGAATGCTTCATGGTGGCGGCGAAGGGATAGTTCGTCGTGGTGAAGGTGATGCCGCTGCTGGCCCGAGACGTGAGGCTGACGTAAGAAAAGCCGAACTCTCCTTGCTGCGCAAGGGCGATGGCGGCCTGGGTGCGCTTCTCACGATGGTAGAACAGGCGCATGAAGTGATCGGTTTGGCTCCACTGCCAGCCCGTGTCGCCGACCTCGGTGAAACCGACGTCCTCTGCTTCGATGCTGAGATCGCCGAGTTCAGGAAAAACGTCCCGCGTAGGCGGAAAGCGGTGTTTGACCTCACTCTTGATGGGAAACCGCAGCCGCCGGACGCGAAAGATGATTTCCAGCCACGGCAGCATGAACCACGCACCTATGAAGATCCCGCCGCCAACGTGGGTGCCGGTCAGAAAATAGCCGCCAAGATACGAAGCTCCCAGCAGCGCGAGCCAACCCAGCTTCTGTATAAAGCGGTTGTCAAACGAGCGACATGCGATGGCAAAGACAATGGCCGCCGCGACATAGAGGATTTGCTGGAGGGTCGTTTCCATGAAACCGCAGAGTTGAGTGCGGGGACGAGACTAGTGGAACATTTCCAGCGAAGCAACCCTGTATCCAGCTTCATCGTTGGCGGAAATGATGAGGCCGGACGCAACTCCCGATGCGCCCGGCCTTTGATCCAACCTTGACCAACAAATAGATGTCGTGTGCGACGCTTAGAAATTGATCTGCGCCTGCAGACCAATGTAGCTGACGTTCACATCGCGATAACGCGGGCCGGCCGCAGCAGGATTGTCTCCTGTATTGGTGCGTGTGCCATTCGAGTACATAAACGTCATTTCAAACTCAGGGTAAGGAACATAGCGCAGACCAAAAGCGACTTCATTCACACGGTTTCTGGGCGCATTAGCAGCGAATTTACGTGCACCGTCAAATTGCTGCAAGCGCACGAAAGGAATCAGTTCTGATTGGTTTGGGAAAACATGGCGGTAGCAGGCTTGGATATAGCCACCTTCCAAACTTTGGCTGGTGATTGATGTCATATTATTACTGAGTTGTGGGCCTTTGCCCCACGTCCACTCAGCCTCGAGACCAAATGGTTGCGGATAAAGAACCACGTTAACCGCCGTGCGTTGATCGAGCACGCCGTTCGGGTGGACTGTGGGCGTGCCAACACCTGTGATCGCGGCCGTACCGGGTCTGAACTGGCCTGTATAGAAGCTGGCTCCGATTTCCAAAAACTGCCCATTGTCGAATTCGAAGGGATAGGCGGCATGCGCTATGTAGTGCATCTTGCCATTGTTGTCATTGTTATTGATGCCAGAGCCGTTGTAGACGCCCACATTGAGCAATCCATAATCACCTGAGCCACGCAGACCCATCTTGACGATGTTTTTGAAGCGCTCACGAATCGTGTAAGGAGCCCAGATCAGATACGCGCCCATATCACGCTCACCTTCAACCGCCGAATTCAAGGCGTCCGCACGTTCCAGTGCTAGGCGGTTTTGCGAGGATTGCAGATTCACGAAACCGTAAGGCACTTTAGAAAGACCAATACGAGCACGAAATTCACGGGCGGGATCGAGGGAGATATCTGCATACATGTCACGGGCTTGCAGGGCATAGGTCGATCCAGTGTTAGAGGAGTTTCCCACCTGCGCAAAGAAATCCATCTGAGCATAGAGGTAGAGATGATTGGATACGTCACCACTGTAAGTAAGTCGTCCGCGACGGATGCCCATGGACATCGAGTCGCTCACAAAGGGATCGCTGGCGACACTGCCTCCAGGAACATCGTCATCACCGATCATGCTATACAAGCGCGTCTGCACATAACCCTTCAATTTCAGACGCTCGTACCATTTGTCTGCCAAAAGGACGTCGATTTCTGCCTTGGACATCGTGGCAGGCGAGGTGTTGTCGGTGATCTTGGAGATTTCTTCCACCTGACCGCGGGTGTTTGAAATGACATTCTCAAGGCTGCCGACTTTGCTTTCCGTTTGTGCCAAACGATTTTCCAGTGAGGAGGATGAAGGCGCGGAGCTTGGCGCTTTCGACTTCTCATCCGAACGCATGGCGGCGACCAGCATGTCATACTCATCCTGGTTCAGGGAACCCTTGGATTTGAGGATGAAAAATAGTTTTTCCATCGCCGGGCTGGCAACGATGGGGAGGGAGGGTGGCAACGCGATGATGGCGGCTGCAAGAGCTGCCAACAGGCGGGAGATGCGAGAATGTGTGATGCGCATGGGTGATGTGTTGAGTGGAGAATGCGCCTCAGGTGATGCGGCATCGCCCAAGGACAAGTGTCACATGGCCGTAACAGGAATTTCCCGCTAGATTCTTAATGTGACGCTTTCGTCACATAGCAAATCGTGCACAATGCAGTGCTCTAGGTAAGAAAATACCACCCTCCAGAAGCCACTTGCTGACGTTCTCGTCACCTAGACGCTTTTGACGGGCGCGTAATATCCATCACTGTGCCCAGTTCGCCTGCACAAACAGCGAGCGGGGCAGCCCCCAGATCGAATCCCATCCACATCCCACATGAAGACCGCCATCCTCACCCTCGTCACCACCTTTGCCGCAGCACTCTCGCTCCAGGCTCAAACCACCCTCCGCATTCGCGGCTCGGACACCCTCGGTGCCAAGCTCGTCCCCCAACTCGCGGAAGCCTTCAAGAAGCAGGGCGGCAAAGTCAGCTTTGACATCGCAGCGGAAGGTTCCTCCACGGCCTTCACAAATTTGGCCTCCGGTACCGCCGAAGTCGGCATGTCCAGCCGCAAGGTGAAGGCCGACGAGCGCACCCTCTGCCGCAGCAAGGGCGTCTCGCTCACCGAATTCGAAGTCGCTTGGGACATGATCACCGTCGTCGTGAACAAGAACAATCCGATCTCAGATCTCTCCTCGAAGCAGATCCTGCAAATCTTTGCCGGTGACATCAAGGACTGGAGCGAAGTCGGCGGCACTCCCGGCCCGATCTCTGTTTACACCCGCAACACCTCCTCCGGTACCTACAAGGACTTCATGGGACTGGCCATGAAAGGCCGCGAATACGGTACGAACAGCCAGAAAATGGCCGGTAACGAGCAAATCGCCTCCGAAGTAGCATCCAACTCCAATGGCATTGGCTACGTTGGCTACGCCTATGCTGGCGCCAAGGGCATCAAGATCGTCTCCATTGGTGGCAAAGCCCCCAGCCCTGCGGCCGTGAAGAAATACCCGCTTTCCCGCCCCACCTTCCTTTACACCAATGGCGCACCCACTGGCACCACGAAGGCGTTCATCGACTTCTGCCTCAGCCCGGCAGGCGACGCCATCGTAGCCAAAGGGGGCTTCGTTCCTCTAAGCATTGCGAAATAACTGTTGATTGACCGACTCGTGAGTCCGGCGGAAGAGGATAGTCTCCTCCGCCGGATTTTGTTTGTCAGCCCGGCGTCTTAAATCACTTTTCAACCCCCGCATGGACCGCCCCACGACCCCCAGCAGACCGCCGCTGCGCAGCGTGCTGCTCCGGAGCCGCAAGCACACCGTCCTCGGGGTCGATCCTCAGCATCTCATCCGCTGGTTTTTTGGCGGCAACGCCAGCATCGCCGTCATCGTGCTGGTGCTCATCATGACCTTCCTGCTGCGGGAGGGCATCGACTTCCTGCCCACCTACCGGCACGAGCTGCAAACCTACCGCCGCGCCGGCCTGGAGTTCTGCGACATCATCGATCAACCGCTGCAGCAGAACCAAACGCTCTCCAGCAGCCTGCGCCAGGCCGTCAGCGCCTCGCTGGAAACCCTCAGCAAATCGGCTCGTGACCGCCGCGATGCCGCTTTCCTACTCAAACGTCAGATCGAAGACAAAACCACGCAGACGAGCGAGTCCTTGTCTCAAGCACTCGAAAAAACACCCCCGCTGCCGCCGGAAGAGCTCGCGGTGTTGCGCAGCGAACTGCAAAAAGCCGCCGCTGCTGCTGCGGCATCACTCACTTACACCGATCTCTTTAGCGCTGCTGAACGCGAGCAGCTTCAACGCGAGTTTGCCGCGCTCACACCCGAAGTCACCGACTTGCCGCCGCTGCTGCAAACACTCGCCGCAGATTTCACTGCCAAAGATCGAGAAGCCCGCACCAAGTTCGCCTCACTCGTGCAGGCGCAGGAAGAATTCGAAGCGGCTACCGAACCGCTGCAGGAAGTCGTCGATGAACTCAAACAACACGCGCAGGAGACGAAGGAAAATGCAGTGGAGTTTGAAGTGCTCGAAACCAACCGCCTGCGTCTTCTAGAAGCTGCGGCGAAAGAAAAAGATCCCGTCGAAAAAGCCAGTCTCACCAAGGAAGCCGAGGCTTCATTCACCGAAGCGGTGAATCTCGCCGAGCGCATCCAGGCAATCACCTCACGTGCGACAGAGTTGCGTGAGCAGGTCGAAAAATATGCGCTGGTCATCGAAAAAGCCGCCGCTGTGCTGCCAACGGATGCAGGAACCGGTGTCGCCCGCACCATGGTCAACGATGTGCGCGCGGGCATCCCTGTTCATGCACAGGCCATGCGTAAAGCCGCCGCGCAACTTGATTCCTGGCGCTGGGACAAGCCGGTTTCGATCTTCACCGTCGTCGGAGCCTTCTTCTTCGGCACGAGTTGGATCACCAACAGCTCCTGGCAGGACTTCTTTGGCTTTGTGCCGCTGTTGAGCGGCTCCTTGGTCATCGCCTTCATCGCCATCTTGATTGCCACGCCCGTCAGCGTTGTCGCTGCGATTTACACGAATCAGTTCGCCAGTGAGCGTGAAAAAGAACTCATCAAGCCGGTGATCGAGTTCATTCAGGCCATTCCGTCGGTGGTGCTCGGCTTCATCGGCATCTCACTCGTCGGTAATCTGATCAAGGACGTCAGCGAATGGAGCTGGCTGCAATGGATTCCCGGTTTTCCGATTCAAGAACGTCTCAACATGTTCAACGCTGGTTGCCTGCTCGCTTTCATGGCGGTGCCCACCATGTTCAG
The DNA here is from genome assembly GCA_947471905.1 of Verrucomicrobiaceae bacterium. GTDB lineage: Bacteria > Verrucomicrobiota > Verrucomicrobiia > Verrucomicrobiales > Verrucomicrobiaceae > Prosthecobacter. The sequence goes on along the minus strand of CANIZT010000058.1, from coordinate 7,222 downwards.
TCTCTCTGAAGACGCCCTTAACAACGTCCCACGTGCCTACATCGACGCCTCCGACGCTCTCGGCGCCACCAAGCTGCAAACGGTGTTCCGCGTCATCGTTCCCGCTGGTATTTCTGGCATCCTTTCGGCCATCCTGCTCGGCTTGGGCCGTGTGATCGGTGAAACGATGGTCGTCTTGCTCGTCGCAGGCAACCGCATCGCCATTCCCGACTTCAGTGCAGGTCCCGGTGCCATCTTTCAACCCGCGCACACACTCACGGGCATCATCGCGCAGGAACTTGGCGAAGTATCTCGCGGCAGCTCACATTGGCAGGCTCTGTTCATGGTCGGCATCGTTCTCTTTGTCATCTCACTGCTCGTCAACTGGTGTGCCCGTGCCGTGGCGCGCCGCTTTGAACCCCACAAGGCATGAGTCCCGTTTCCATCACTGAAAATCCCTTCGCTGGCGACAACTCCGGCATTCAGAAGCGCGAAACAATCGCGCGCTGGGCGCTCCGTGTCGGCAGCTACATCGTCGTGTTCATCACGGTGGCAATCATGCTACACATCTTCATCAAAGGTGCGCCCGTGACGTTTCAATCGAAGTGGCCGTTCGTGAACACTCAATTCCTCACCGAACTGCCCGCCACACTGCACGTCATCGAAGACAAGCAGGGCAACCACTACGAAACCGACGTGAATGGTGCCGACGCCATTAAGAAGAAGCTCGGCGACAACTTCCGTGCCGAAAAAACCATCTCTTACTCCGGTGGGGGCATCTTGGGGCCGATTGTGGGCACCGCATTGCTCGTGATCGTCAGCGTCGGTGTCGCGTTGTTCCTCGGCGTCGCCTGCGCGATTTATCTGAGTGAGTATGCGAAGCACGGCAAATTCCTCGAGATGGTGCGCCTCGCCATTTTGAACCTCGCTGGCGTGCCTTCCGTCGTCTTTGGCCTCTTTGGTCTCGGTGCGTTCGTTCTGACGGCGCCGGTGTTTGTGGATGTGCCTGCGGATCGTTCCGTATTCGCCATTCCGCTGGGTTTTACGACGCTTAGTTTCGAAGGCTGGGACACCTGCGTGCTATCCGGCGGCTTCACACTCGCCTTTGTCATCCTGCCCGTCATCATCACCGCCAGCGAGCAGTGTTTGCAGGCCGTGCCGCAGGGTTTCCGTGAAACATCCATGGCGCTCGGTGCCACGCGTTGGCAGACGATTCGCTACAGCGTGCTGCCTTTCGCCACGCCCGGCATTTTGACTTCCAGCATCCTTGGCATCGCTCGTGCTGCCGGTGAAACGGCCCCGATCATGTTCACCGCCGCGCTGGCCTTCAAAGACAAGCTGCCATGGCAAAAGGATCTGCCGCCGCTGCCTGCCGATGCATCGATCTTCGCGCATTGGGAGCAGAGCGTGTCACGCTTCCTCGGCATCTTCACCGAATCGGTGCAGGCACTGCCCTATCACATCTACACGCTCGCTGCGAAGATCCCACAAAACGAATATGCCGAGCGCGCTCAATACGGCTCCGTCTTCGTTTTCCTCGTCCTCGTCGCTTCCCTGGCCGCCAGCTCAGTGCTGTTGCGCAAACGCCTTCGCGCGAAGTATCGCTGGTAGTTTTTATTCATCTCATGTCCGCCGATTCCGCCGCCAAAACCACGCCACCGCCTGTTGTTCAGGTGCGTGACATGGATTTTTGCTATGGCGCGAGCAAAGCGCTCTTCGACATCAATCTTGAGGTCAAATACCACCGCGTCACCGCCCTCATCGGCCCTTCCGGCTGCGGCAAGAGCACGCTGCTGCGCTGCATCAACCGCATGAACGACCGCGTGCCCAGCGCCCGCGTTACGAAGGGCGAAGTGCTGGTGAAAGGCAAAAACATTCACGATGCCGATGTGGATCTCACCCAACTCCGCAAGCAGGTCGGAATGGTGTTTCAAAAGTCGAACCCCTTCCCCAAGAGCATCTACGAAAACGTCGCCTACGGCCTGCGCATTCACGGCGAGAAGAACAAGAATGCGCTCGATGAAGCCGTCGAACGTTCACTGCGTCATGCTGCGCTATGGGATGAATTGAAGGACCGCCTCAGCGCCAACGCCCTCGCCCTCTCCGGCGGCCAGCAGCAGCGTTTGTGCATCGCCCGTGCCATTGCCACGCTGCCCGATGTGCTCCTGATGGATGAACCGTGTTCGGCACTTGATCCGATCTCGACGCTGAAGATCGAAGAGCTCATGAGCCAGCTCGCACGCGAGTACACCATCGTCATCGTCACGCACAACATGCAGCAGGCCGTGCGCATCTCCGACTTCACTGCCTTCCTGCACCTCGGCAAACTCGTCGAATTTTCTCCCACCGAAGAACTCTTCACCAATCCCCGCGAAAAGCTCACCGAAGCCTATCTGCGTGGCACGTTCAGTTGAAATGGCCGCCGAAACACCAGCACCAGCTTCCGCAGAGCCTCTCATTCAGGTGGAGAAGTTCAACTATGCTTATGGCGACCACCAGGTGCTCTTCGATGTCGATTTGAACATACGCCGCGAGGATGTGACCGCGCTCATCGGCCCATCAGGTTGTGGCAAAAGCACACTCATCCGCTCCATCAACCGTATCAACGACCTCGTCGAGTCTGCACGCGTCGTCAGTGGTAAAATCAAGATCGATGGCGTCGATATTTACACGCCTGAGGTGGATGTGATCAGCCTGCGCCGCAACGTCGGCATGGTGTTCCAGAAATACAATCCCTTCCCCCGGTCCATCTTCGAAAACGCCGTGTATGGCCTGCGTGTCGCCGGCATCAAAGATCGCCACGATCTCGAAGAAGCCGCCGAACGCAGTCTCAAGGCTGCTGCGCTGTGGGATGAAGTCAAAGATCGCCTTCACCAGATGGCCACCGGCCTCTCCGGTGGTCAGCAACAGCGTTTGTGCATTGCTCGTGCCATCGCCTTGCAGCCGCGCATCCTGCTGATGGACGAACCCTGCGCTGCGCTCGATCCCATCGCCACCGCACGCATCGAGGAGCTGATTCATCAACTGCGCGGCCAGTACACCTTTGTCATCGTCACGCACAACATGGAGCAGGCCAAGCGCATCGCCGACCGCACCGCGTTCTTCTACAAAGGCAAATTGATCGAGGAAGACGACACGATGACGATCTTCAATCATCCCAGCAACCCGCTCACTGAATCCTACATCACGGGGCGTTTGACCTGAGAACGTAGTGCTGAGCTTTAGCTCGTTCAGGAGGTTGAAATTACCGTTTCATGCCCCACTTTGAGGACATGAAGTCAATCACTCTCGTTTTCATCTTCCTCACCACCGCTGCCTGGGCCGGTGTGGAGGTGGACGTGGATAAGTTTGGCGAGAGCCTTGGCGGCTGGAAAAAAGAAGATGGCAAGGCCGCCGAATACAAATTCTCTGAGAGCAATTACCGCACGTATAAGCCGGAGATCTCCAAGGCCCCCGATGGCGGCATCTTCATCTCCGTGCGCGTCGATCATATGCGCGGCATGTTTTCATCAGATGATCACGCGAGTTTGGAAATGAGCTTCGGACCCGACGGCACGCTGCTTTCCGCACAGGCTTATATTTCCATCCAAGAGCGCCGTATCAGCAGTGACATGTTCCGCAGTGGCAGCAGATCGGCCGCAGGCGCAGTCGGTAAGGTGGTCAACGGCACCGCTGCACAGGCTGCAAAGGTCGGTGGTGAGGTGTTTGCCAATCTCACTGGCAAGTTGCTACGCGAAAATGTCACCGAACCCGGACGTGTCGCTTTTCCTGCCGCGTTGCGCCACAATTACAACCTGTTCTATCCCTGTGTGCATGTGGAGAAAGACCCACCCAAAGCACTGCCAGTGGACGAAGGTGCAGGTGCCCCTAAGCCCGTCATTCCGCCTGCCACGGTTGAAAAAACCGCAGCGCCTGGCGGCACAATCGAAGTACGCACCTTTGGTGAGCCACCGCCTGAACCTGCGCCGCCGGCCAAACCATGAGCCAACGGTTGCTCATCGACGTCGGCAACGGTCGCACCAAATTTGGTCTCGCTACAAGCGATGCGATCCTTGAACGCCGCGAGCATGCCACGCGCGAGCTTTCACCTGATGCCGTGCGTGACATCACCCGAGGCTGGAATTTTAGCAGCGCCGTGCTGTGCAGCGTCGTGCCCAAAGCCGTGCCTGCGTTTCGGGATGTCTTCGGCGCTCAGCTCATCGAACTGCGTTACGACACACCGCTGGGCATCGGCATTCGTTACCCGAAGCCTGAAAGCATCGGTCCCGACCGCCTCGCCAACGCCGTGGCACTCGCGCACATGCATGGTGCGCCTGGCATCGTCATCGATTTCGGCACCGCCGTCACTTTCGACATTCTGAGTGCCGACCAATTCTACATCGGCGGCGTCATCGCTCCCGGCCTGAGGTTGATGACGGATTACCTGCATGAACGCACCGCCTTGCTGCCCCGCGTTGATTTGCGCGAGCCTGTCAGCGCCATCGGCCAGTCCACCGAATCGGCCATCCTTGCTGGAGCCGCCATCGGTTACCGCGGCATGGTCAAAGGCATCCTAGAGGCCTTAAAAAAAGAACTGGGCAAACAGAACGCCCATGTCGTCGCCACTGGCGGCGATGCCGAGTGGATCATTTCCGGCATGGGCGAGCGCATCGTTGTGGACCCCGATTTGACTCTGCACGGACTGCGCATCGTCGGAAATCTGCACGCTTGATCATCGTCTCCGTCACGCGAGCATCTTCCGCGCTTCCGACAAAGCGGCGACCACCTTGGACACATCCTTGCCGCCGCCACGCGCGAAGTCGGGCTTGCCGCCACCTTTGCCGCCGACGATGGGAGCGATGGTTTGGATGATCTTGCCGGCTTGGACTTTGGCTTGGTGATTTTTGGCGACGCTCGCGATCAAAGCGACGTTGCCGCCGCCGGTGGTGGCGAGGACGACGATGCCGTTGAAAGTGCCTTTTAAAGCATCGCTCACGGCCACGGCGTAGTCGGCATCGACATCGCCGAGGTTCACGATGATGGCGTTGTTTTCGGCGGTGGAGAGGAGTTCCTTGGCGCGGCCTGAGGCTTCGCGTTGTTGGGCGGCTTTGAGGTTCTTCTCGAGTTCTTTTTGCTGGGCGAGCAAGGCTTCGAGTTTCTTCTCGATGTCATGCGCGCCTTGGGCGCTAACTTTGCCGCAGAGTTGCTTGATGAGGTCGGCATCGGCGCGGGCGGCGTTGTAGGCTTCGAGGCCGGCGATGGCTTCAATGCGGCGGACGCCGGCGGCGACGGCGCTCTCGGCGACGAGGCGGAAGAGACCGATCTCGCCGGTGCCGCGTGTATGCGTGCCGCCGCAGAGTTCCATGCTCCAACCGTCGAGCTTGTGCGGCTGGCCGCCGATCTGCACGACGCGGACGAGGTCGCCATACTTCTCGCCGAAGAGGGCCATGATGCCGTTGTTGGCCTTGGCTTCGACGTAGGGCACTTCGCTCCAGGAAACGGGGTCGTTGGCGACGATGCGTTCGTTCACGAGGCGCTCGATGTCACTGAGCTGCTGCGCGGTGAGCGCGGCGCTGTTGAAGTCGAAGGTGAGCTTGTCGGGCGTGACGGAGGAGCCTTTTTGCGTGGCGTCCTTGCTCACGACTTCATGCAAAGCCCAATGCAAGATGTGCGTGACGGTGTGGTGGCGCTCGATGGCGTGACGACGCGGCGCATCGACGACGAGGCGCACCGTGGAGTCCACGGCGGGTGTTTCATCGCCTTCGAGGAAGTGCAGCCAGGTGTTGCCGACCTTGGTGGTGGCGCTGATGGGGAAGGTGTTCGCGCCGAGGATGAGCTGACCCGCATCGCCGATCTGGCCGCCCATTTCGGCGTAGCATGTGGAGACATCGAGCACGACGGCGTTCTTGTCCTTCATCGAGACGACTTCCAACACGCGCACGTCGGCTTCGAGGTTGTCGTAACCGATGAACTGGGTCGGCGCCTTGGTTTCGATCTCGCTGACGGAGACGACTTGCTTGTTCTTCTTGCCAGCCTCGCGAGCGCGCTGCTTCTGCTCTTCCATGAGCGCCTCAAAGCCTGCGGTGTCCACAGTCAAGCCGCGTTCGCGGGCCATGAGTTCGGTGAGGTCGAGCGGGAAGCCTTCTTGATCATACAAACGAAACGCGAGCTTGCCCGGGACGAATTGGAGTGATGTTAGCTCGCGGCAATGAATGCCAATCTGGTGTTCAAGGTCCGAGAGCACTTCGGCGTATTCATCAGGTGTGAGCGCAAGCTTCAGCCCAATGATCTTTTCAATCTCAGAGCCAACTCTCGGCATTTGAAGGGTTAGACGCTTAATATCGTCGTCAGAAAATACTTCTCCGTTTGCTAGCCCGGATTGACCTCGCCGGACGACAAATTTTTTGGCGAGCAAAGCTCTGCGGATGTTCAGTCGCTCGTCGAGCATATGAGATTGGTTTGCGAACCACTCGAACTCAAATATGCCGCGTTCAATCGTCCGATTAAAGCTCTCCTCCTCGATCTTCAGCACGGCTTTGACCTGCTCCTTCTTCGTGCGCAGTTCGGGGAACACATCGCCCATGTGCTGGGCGAGGACATCGACGAGCTTGTAGAAGAAGGGCTCTTTGAACTCGAGCGTGCGGCCATACTTCACGGCGCGGCGGAGGATGCGGCGGAGGGTGTAGTTGCGGTCGGAGTTGCCGGGCTGGATGCCGTCGGCGATGGCGAAGCTGAGGGTGCGCAGATGGTCGGCGATAACGCGGAAGGCGACGTCGATCTTCTCCTGCTCGGTCACGGGGACGACGTGGCCTTGGGCGTTGGCCTTGGGCAGCGTGCTCTGGTAGGTCTTGCCGCACATCTTCGTCAGCTCGTCGAAGATGGGTTTGAAGACGTCGGTGTCGTAGTTGCTGATCTTGGCGTTCTCGAAGTCGGTGAAGTTCTTCGTGCCCTGGATGATGGAGCACACACGCTCGAAGCCCATGCCTGTGTCCACATGCTTCGCGGGCAGCGGGACGAACGAGCCATCGGGGTTCGCGTTGTATTGAATGAAGACGTTGTTCCAGATCTCGATGCAACTGGCGTCGCTGCCGTTGACGAGCTTGGCGCCGGCGCGCTGGCGGTCTTCGTCGAGGTTCGGGGCGCCGGGCGTGAGGTCGATGTGGATCTCGGTGCAAGGGCCGCAGGGGCCGGTGTCGCCCATCATCCAGAAGTTGTCCTTCTTGTTGCCGTTGACGATGTGGATGTCGGGATCGAGGCCGATGCT
>CANIZT010000057.1 GCA_947471905.1 Verrucomicrobiaceae bacterium | reverse complement strand
GGCCTGGCGCTGGTCAGAATGAGTTGGCCAAACTTTACTCGATAAACTCCAGAGTGCCGTCGGTGAGACGGTAGAAGGCACCCACGATCTTGATTTGGCCTTTCTCTTCCATCTCTTTGAGGATGGGGCTCTTCTCACGGATCTTGGCGAGGGTGAGACGGATGTTGTTCTCGTTCACACGTTTCATGAATGCCGGATTCGAGGAGGTTTTCTCGCCCTGAAAATCCTGACTCGCTGAGACCGCGGGTTTGATCTTGGCGAGCAGACCTGTGAGGTTGCCGAGTTTCACCTCATCAATGGCTCCTTTTATCGCGCCGCAGTGTTGGTGGCCCATGACAAGGATCAGTTTGGCTCCAGCGACTTTACAAGCGAACTCCATGCTGCCGAGCAGGTCTTCGTTGACGAAGTTACCCGCCACTCGGCCCACGAAGACATCACCGATGCCTTGATCGAAGACGTCTTCCACGGGCACACGGCTGTCGAGGCAGCTCAGGACCATGGCTTTGGGATACTGGCCCGGTGCTGATTTGCGCACCTGCTCGCTGTGGTTACGACGAGTTACGTTTCCGCTGTGAAACCTTTGATTGCCTTCCTTGAACTGCTTCAAGACTTCATCTGGTGTGAGCTTGGCCTGCTCTTCGGCAGTCGTGACGTGACTATCAAGAATAGGCTCTTCACTGGGTTTGCGGGCAATGATGATGGCTGTCAGACAGAATAGGGCTGCTAATATGACGATGGGTGATTTCATAGATTTGGATGAATCGAGTTGGGTTAGAATTTCTCTGGCCGCATGACACGCACTTCGGTTTCGTAGGCGACCATGGCGTAATCTTTGAACAGCTCCCTATGCAGGCGCTCGAGCACGGCTTCGGCGACGGTCGGCTTCACGATGACTTCAAGTTTGACATTGCCAGTTTCAACGATGTCGGCGCTGCGGTCGCCCTGACTGCCGCTGCCGCGCACTGAGTAGGCCGTGTGGCCGTGAGTGCCGCATTGGCGGAGGATTTCCACCACACGCTCCTCGATGAGCGCTTCACAGATGATGGTGACGAGTTTCATGGTATGTAGGTTCATGGCGGGTGTTTAGGAGTGGAGGTGTTTGGCGATTTCAAAGAAGAGCGGCACGCCGACCGTGATGTTAAAAGGGAAGGTGATGGCAAGTGCTGCGGTGAGTGAGTAAGTCGGATTGGCCTCGGGAAGGGAGAGCCGCACGGCGGCGGGAGCGGCGATGTAACTCGCGCTCGCAGCCAGCACACCGAGCAGCGTGGTGCCGCCGATGCTCAGACCGACCCAGGTGCCGAGAAGCACACCGAGCGTGCCATGGATGAGCGGTGCCGTGAGGCCGAAGATGAGCAGGAAGACTCCTACTTTCTTCAAATCACCGAGCCTGCGACCAGCGACCATGCCCATTTCCAGCAAGAACAGTGCGAGCACGCCTTGGAACGGTGTCACAAAGAAGCCCTCGACCATGGTCATGCCGTTTTTGCCGCTGAGGAAGCCAATGAGCATGGATCCGATAAGCAGCAGCACACCTTTGCCGAGCACAGCATCCCGCAGGGCATGGCGGATGCCTGCGTCGCTGAAGGAGAACTTGCCGCCGAAGGCACCTTTGCCCAACATAACACCGACGATGATCGCCGGAGACTCCATCACCGCGAGGAAGGCCGAGGCATAGCTCTCATAAGACTGATTGATGCTCTTCAAGAAGTTCGTCGCTGCGATGAAGGTCACCGCGCTGACGCTGCCATAGTGTGCCGCGACGGCCCCGGCATCGGCGACGCTGAATTTGCCGACCTTCCGGAGCACCGGGTAAGTCCAGAGCGGTATCATGGCTCCGAGAACCATCGCCGCGAGCGCAGGCAGCCACACGACGCCGATGCCGGCAGCGTTGATGGCGACACCGCCTTTGAAGCCGATGGCGATGAGCAGGTAGATCGTCAGCGTGGTGTAGAGCGACTCGGGTATTTTGAGATCGCTTTTGGAGACAGCGGCAAAGATGCCGAGCACAAAGAACAGGATGGCGGGGCTGAGAAGATTGGATTGTATGGCGGTAAGGAAGTCCATGAAGGTATGTGGGTTTCAGGAATGGGTTTGGGGGTTTGGAATCGCCTGCTAAATGGGCGGTTTAAGCGCACGCCGCTTAAGCGGGCGAGTTCATCGATCCGGTCGTTAGGGCGCCCAGGATTCCGGGTGAAGTGGAGTGCAGCTTGAGCACTCCGATCACACCGATGATGCTGGCAGCGGCGAGGGCCACGGCATTTCCTGACAAGATCATTGCCGTGACCAGAAAGAGTCCGGCGATGTTCCAGCGCGCGATGCTGTCCTTTGCTGAGTCGGCTGCGTGATGACTCGTGGTGCCTTTGGCGATCAGCAAACTGGTCAAACTCGCGATCAAGATCAGCGTGGCCGGAAGCAGGCCAAAAGTCAGACTCAGCACAAACCCGGCGACTTCCACTGTTTCGAGTTTGAAGGGACCCACGACCAGCACGGCCGCCAGGGCGATCAAGGCGGCACAAAGAGCCGACTTGGCGATGGTGATGGCGTTACGAGACGCCTGACCGCCGTTGTCGAGGAGGGCATTGATCGAAGCTAAGAGCAGGACAGCCAGCGGAGCTGCGAGCGCGGGAGCGGAGATGGTGTGAAGGATGGATACTGTGTGCATGGAGTTCATGAGGTGTGTTTGTGTGTGGTGGCTTTCTTGAGCCGTGCCATGCATCGCGAACAATTGACCTTCTCTCCAATTCATGCTTTGGCATTTATCGTTCGTTTTGATATAAGTGAGAATCCATGGCCTTCCTGAACTACCACCACCTCCGCTACTTCCGCGCCATCGCCACCGAAGGCAGCCTGACAAAGGCGGCGCAGCACCTGAAGCTCTCGCAGTCGGCGCTCAGCGTGCAGCTTCGCAGTTTGGAGGAAAGCCTGGGGCAGCCGTTGTTCGAGCGAAAGCACAAGGCTCTGGCGCTCACAGAAGCAGGCCGCATCGCGCTGGAATATGCAGACTCCATCTTCCGCAGCGGCGAGGAACTCGCTGACTTGATGCAAAACCGTGCCAAGCGCAGTCGCGGCTTCCTGCGCGTCGGCGCGGCATCCAATCTCTCACGCAACTTCCAGCTCGGCTTCCTGCGCCCGTTGATCACTCGCGATGACGTGGAGCTCATCATCCACTCCGGCACGCTTCGAGAGCTTTTGGCGCAACTTCAGACCCACACGCTCGATGTGGTGCTCTCGAACACCCCCGTGCGTCGCGATGCCGAAACGGGCTGGCACAGTCACCTGCTCGATGAGCAGCCTGTGAGTCTCGTCGGGCACAAAACACGCGGCATGAAGCCCTTCCGCTTCCCCGAGGATCTTCGCACGACGCCCATCGTGCTGCCGAGCCTCGAAAGCAGCATCCGTGCGGCCTTTGATGTGCTCATGGATCAAACCGGTATCCGCCCCATCATCGCCGCCGAGGTCGATGACATGGCCATGCTGCGACTCATGGCCCGCGAAACGAACGGCGTCACGCTCGTGCCGCCCGTTGTGGTCAAAGACGAGCTGGAAAGCCGCGCACTCGTCGAGCGGTACAAGTTCCCGCAAATCAAAGAAAGCTTTTACGCCATCACGCCGAGCCGACGCTTCCCAAATCCAATCCTGCGTGAGCTGATGAAACGAAAGTGAGACTATGGTCTCGGCCCATATACAGGCACTTTTTCACCAGCATAAGTGCCTGCTTCCGTGAGCTGTGAGAGATCCGGTGGCTCGTAGGCATGGGTGGGATCATCAGGGATGGCGGTCTTTACTTCAATCATGCGGCCATGCGACTCGAAGTCGGTGCCAGGGAGCTTGGTGAAGGTCCAGGTGCGGATCTTACCTCCGAAGGGTTTGCCGAGCACGGCATAGGCATTGTGGTCGATGAGGCAGTGCGCACCAAAGCTCTGCACATCGACGGCGCGGCCTCGGCTGATGGCGTAGCCTCCGTATTTGGCCTCCGCAGGTGGTCTGGCGCCGATGAAGAGATTGTGGGTAATCACGGCATGATCAAACGGCTCGCTGGTGTAGATGCCGAGGCCGTCGCCCGCTTTCACGACCGTGTTGTACATGATGACATCGCCTTGGCTGAAGCGGTGCAGCTTGAAGGCTTCGTGGATGATGTTGAACATCACATTGCGCATGAAGTAGTTCGGACCGCCGAGACCGGGCTGCGAGGAGATGCCGACAAAGCAGTTGGTGAGTCGGTTCCGCATCACGCGGCAGTTGTGCAGTGCAAAATCAGCCTCGATGCCGTCATCGAGGCCGGCGCTGAGGTCGTTGTTGAGGATGTCGTTGCACATCTGCGGTGCCGCACCGTCATCCTCCATGTGGCTGATGCAGTCGCGGAAGCCGGTGACGCGGTTGTGACGGATCACATTGCCACTGCCGGTGAACTGGATGCCCTCGCCCTCGTTGTCGCCGCCCGCGCCCATGATCTCCGGCTTCCATCCGCGGATGCCGGTGATGACGTTGTCCTCGATGGAGGCATTCATCATGCCCGGCTTGTAGGCCTTGATGCCAAACTGCGAGCGGATGGTGCAGCGCCGCACCACGCAGTATTCCGTGTCGTTCAAACGCACCGGGCCATTCACCGTGAGGCCTTCCAAATACACCCACTTGCGACCAGTGAGGCTGATCTCGCTGAAAACAGCCTTCCCGCTCGTGCTGCGATAGACAATCGGCCTTCCCTGCTCGCCATCGCGATTGAAGGTTGCCGCGCCGTAATCGCCATCCGCCAGCAAAAGCACTTCGCCGGGCTTCACGGCGTTCAAATCGGCCTTGGTGCCGTTTTTGATGGCTGCATCGGCTTTCGCGATGGCTTCGGACCGCGTCGATGCCATCACGACTTTCGTCGCTGAACCGCCGTCGGGGTCGTGGAGCTTCAATTCGATCTCGTAGTCCGTTCCAGGCTCCAAATCGAACACGCTACCGCTGAGCCGATTTGTCCACGAAAAGATCGGTGAGGTCTTTTGGCTCTTCCCCGCTGGCACACGCCGCAACGGCATGCCATCACGCCATTCGGTGCCACCGACTTGGCGAAACTTCATCTCACATACCGCATCGAGATCGTCATCGCCCTCGATCTGCCATTCCACAGCGAGATTGGTGATCGTCGGAAACGGTGTGGTGACCTCGCTAGGCGTGGTGGAGTCCATGGCTTGCAGCGCACCAGCTAGAAAGATACAGGCGAAAGCTTTCATCGTGTCGTCATCGGTCCCATTTTTACGACTTCGAGATCCATGCCCTTCACCTTGCGGATGGGGAGCAGTTCCTCGTGGTTCCAGCGATCATCCGGCGCACCGCTGATGAACCAGTCGCCGCCGTTGTCGGCGAGGATCATGCCGTGTGTTTTGAGGCCCTCGAGGATCACTTTGGCCGCGCCGGTGAACTTGGAGGTGTCAAAGCTGGCCTTCAAACGCACACGAATGCCCATCGGCGGCAGGTTTTCGTCCTTGTGCGGACTGGCGAAGTGCGTGGCAGGCGGCACATAGGCTCTGCGGCTTTTCTTCACGGTGAAGCGCAGCGCGTGCGTGAGTTTCTTCGTGCCGCAGATTTCATCGTAGCGGGCGAGGCCGGGCAAGATCGGCAAACCGGCCGCATCGGCGCTCGTCCAGCCCGCCGGACGCGGCTTCGGATACTTCAAATCGAACACACTGCCGCTGTAGGCATTCCATGACTTGCCGCCGTCGATGGGAAAGGCGCGGTAGATCTCGTAGAGCTTCCAGTTGTCCTTATCGAGCACGAGCACATGGCGGTCTCCATCGCTTTGAGCGCCGCCTTCGATCCACGCGTCCGGCGGGATGGGATAAGGGCCTGGATCGCTCTCATCTTTGCCTTCATTGAAAAGGATCGGCACCTTCGGCTGATCGCCACTGACAACATAATACGGAATGCCGCCCGGCTGCCCCTTCCACACGACGCCAAAGTCCTCATGCAGCCCCGTCTCCGTGCCGATGCTGGCGATGATCGCATCGCTGAGCGGATCGACCTCGTCTTTGGAGACATCGCGATTCCACTCGTCATTCGCCGGCATGAGCAAAGCACCGCCGAGATCGGCATTGGGTCCCGGTTTGAGCTGTGGCTGCTGGGCGATGGCAATGCTGGCGATGCAGAGGTAGAGCAGTTGTTTCATGGTGGATTCACGGCAGCGGGCCGAGGCTGAGCCAGCCCGGAGCTTGGCGGTCTTGCTCGGCGTTGGCGAAGCGGAGAGGTTTGCCATTCGCGAGCGGGTGGATGACGCGCAGAGCGAGTGTGAGGCCTGTGACGCTGGCTTCAGGCAAAGGCAGCGAGGCTTTCCAATTGCGGTCCGCATCTCCTGGCAGCAGGCCGGTGAGCTTCCAATCGACGGGCCAGCGCTGCGTGACTTTACCATCCGCAGTGAGCGCGGCCAGTTCCAGACGCCAGTCTTGATAAAACGGGGCCACGCCTTGATTGAGGACGGTGAGATGGACGTGCAGCTTCGAGTTTCTGCGTTGCAGTTCTGCGGTTGAAACATGGAAGTCGTAGCCCATGCGGCGGACGTGCTCGATGGCGCGTTCGCGTCTCTCCACGCTGGATTTTTTCTCAAACAGACCGCTCTCCATGAGCCAGGTGGCATGCGTCTGCTCCACGCAGGTGATGAAATCCTGCGCCCTCTTGTGCTTCGGCTTCACATCATGAATCTGGCCCCACACCTCCGGCCGCACTTCGCCGCCGATGGGCTGCGTGCGCCATTTGTTCAGCGCGGCAGCGCCTGCAGCTTTCAGACTGGGCATGTAAAACCAACTGTCATCTTCCCTGTCTGTGTCCAGCGTGCCCCAGGCAAAGGAGTCGTCATGGTAGCCAAAGGGCAGGTCTGCGTTGCTGGCGAGATCGTCGCGGTTACTGCCCGCCGGATAGCGCAGTAGCACTGGCGTTTTTTTGAAAGCTTTCGCGTAAGCCGTGAGCACCCGCTGTTGCGTCTTCACGGAGGCAAACAAATCTTCACGCGGATAGGTGTGCCATTCGCCCCAGGAGCCGAGGAGACCGGCGGTGATGTAGCCGATGCGTGCATCGCCATCGTAGCGCTTGCCAAAGGCCGCGATGTATCGCTCGATGGCAGTGATGAGATGCTCGTTTTCATAGTCCGGGCTGTGGAACTGATCTGCAGGCGGTTGCTCTTCTTTGTTATGCCAATCCGTCACCTTCACGCCGAGATCGCGAAGGAACTGCGGCAGGCCGGACTTCTGCCCCGGATACTCGATCCAGACTCGGAACACACTTTGATTTCCTCTGCTGGCGATGCCGTCGAGCAACTTCTCCAACGGCTGCCAGTCAAAGCTCCGCGCTCCCGTCATGAGATCGCTAAAGCGCAGATACTCAAACTCCAGACTGTGCGGAAAACGTCCCTCCTCAGGCTTCGAATACGGCACCAGACCCTTCAGTGGATTGTCCGCAGGTGATGGCGCCGCTTTGAGCCGCACCACCTCAGCCATGAGTGGCGTGGAAGCCTGCGCTGTCATGAGGGCCACGCTTATGATGAGCCAGACGGACTGCCGTGTAAGTGCGAGCATGGTTGGAGTGGTTTTCATGAGTTGATATGCTTCATGCCACGCTGATTCTAAAGGTGAATGATCAACGCGTCAGATTCTTCGGCGCATCCGCTGCAATTGCGGCGCGGTAGATGGCTTGGGCGCGGAAGTAGTCGGCTTGGGCTTCGACTTCGAGGACTTGGCCATCAAAGGTGGCTTGTTCGCGAATTTGGAGGGCAAGCAAATCGGTGGCACCTTGTTTGAGGCGCTCGTTTTCGGCGGCTTCGAGCTGGCGTGCGAGTTCGACATTTCTGCGCGTCATCTTGAGCGCGTTGTAAGCGGCTTCGACGGCACTATAGGCATCGCGCACATCGGCGGCGATGCGGTCGCGGGCGAAACGCTTGTCATTGTTGAGGCGCTCGATGAGAGCATCGGCGACATCGACGCGGCCTTTGGCATCGCGGCGTTGCAGGGGGAGCTTGAACTCGATCTTGGCTTCGATTTCATTCTGCTCGAGGTCCTTGGGGCGGTTGCTGCCGACGGATTGGCCGGCTTCGACTCCGATGTCGATGTTCGGCAGCAGGTTGTTCTTCGCGAGCCTGCGGTCGATCTCGGTCTTTTCGACGAGGAGTTCAATACGGCGGATTTCGGGACGAAAAACGGCCGCTTTGCCGATGTCGGCGGTGAGTTGGCTATCGTCGAGCCGTGGATGCGGTGGAAAGGATTTGGGCAGGCGTTCGCGTTTCGCGATGATGGGCTCGGCTTTGTCCTGCGTGCGGAAAAATAGCGACATTTCAATGGAGGCAGCCTGAAAACGTCGCACGGCCAGAACGGTGGCGATTTCGCGACTGACGACGAGACGTTGGTTATCCACCTGCACGATGGGCGCAGATGCGCCGCGCTTCACCTGCTCGGCGATGGCGCTGTCGCGGTCTTTGGCGATGCGGAGTAGTTCTTCGGTCAAAGCGAGACGCTGACCGCTGGCGAGCCAGGTGTAGTAACTGATCGTCGCGGAGCGGATGAAGTCGAGATACTGCCGTAAGATGATGGGATCGGCGAGTTCTTGGTCGATCTGCGCCTGCCACAGCGAGGCGCGGCGGCGGTCGATGGTGCCATCGCGCATGAGCGGGATGCGAAAGCCGAGCACGCCTTCGCCATCGACGCTGGTGCGGTCTTTGTTGTAGTTCGGCAGGAAACCGCTGCTCAAGCGGTAGCCGCCATACACACTGCCGCCCCAAAAGGGCAGCGGCTGCTCCACCATGGCGTAACCCGTCTGGCCATCGTAGTAACCCGCAAGGTTCATGGTGCCGCCTGCATTCAGATTGAGGTCAAACGAACCCATCGCCTGCCGCACACGGCCATTGGCGATGTCCTGCTCGATCAAGGCGGCAAGGTAAGGCGGGTATTGCGTCTGCACCGAAGCGAGGACTTCGCCGAGAAGCAGCGGCTTCGCCGCATATGAAGAATGCGGAATGATGAATGATGAAAGGAGGCAAAGAGCCGCGAAACGATGGATCACTTGGATTCTCCTTTCTTGGTGGGATCGAGTTTGCCATCCTTGTCCGTCACGACAGGCGGGAAGCCGTTGATTTGACGCCAGATTTCATACCAGAGCGGGACTTGGTTGAGCATGACCCAGGCGTTGGTGCGGGCACCTTGGCGAAGCCAGCGGTCTTTGTCGGGCCAGCCGACGGTGACGGGGCCCTTGCCATCGCCGCGATCGACGATGTCATCGGCCGGGCCGACAACGACGCGGAATTTGCCGGTGCCGTCGTCTGTGGCATCGACGAAGACGACTTCGCCACCAAAGGTGCCGATGGCGAGCTGCGGCCAGCCGATCATCTGCACGGCGGGCCAGCCTTCAAAGGCGAGGCGCACAGGACTGCCGGGCTGGCCGTCTTTGCGTGAATGAATGAGCGGCATGTCGTTTCCATCGACATGGATCTCGACGAAGCGGCTATTGGTTTCGGGAATGATGACGCAGATGAGTGATCCGGGCCTCAAGTAGGTGCCATCGGTGGCGGCGACGTTGAGGACGATACCATCACGCGGTGACTCGATGATCTGGCGCTCGTTTTGACTGATCTGCACGTCGATGACCGATAGATCGCGCTCAGCAGTGGCCACTTCGCTCAAGGCGGTGCCTTTGGATGCATGCGTGGAGGCGATGCTGGCATCCATGTCATTGCTGGTTCGCTTCAAAGCAGCGGCAGCGGATTTTAACTCGGCGCTGGTGGAGTCGCGGGAGAGCGTGGCGAGTTCGAGATTGCGCTGGGACTCGAGCTGCTTGGCGTGTAGTTCCACAGTGCGGGTGTAATTCAACAGCGCGGTCTCCGCGGCGATCTTGGCCCCAGCGACACGTTGCTCAGCGCCGTCAATGGCCTGCGCTTTGGCGAGTTCCTGCTGCGTGATCTGTGCGGTGAGCGACTCGACACGGCCCTGCGCGAAGTCGCGCCGACTTTCGATGGCTTCACGCTGCGCTTTGAGGTTGTTGAGGAGGTTCGGGTCGTTGTCTTGAATCTCGATGATGAGTTCGCCCTTCTTCACGCGCTGGCCTTCGGTGACGTGCAAATGCTTCACACGGCCGGAGACCTGCGCTTCGATATTGATGCGGCGGTCGAGCGGATTGAAGGCGATCACGCGGCCTGATCCGGCGACGAATTGCCGCCACGGCAGGAAGCAAAGGGCGAGCACGAGCAACACGAAGCCGACGAGCAACAGACGGCTGAAGATGCGCGTGAATTTGGCCGATCCTGCGAGCGACAAAGCAGGAAGTGGGGGTGCGGTGGAAAGCGCGGTCATTTCGAAATTGGGGATGTGCCATCGCTCAAATGGCAGGGCGCGAGTTCGATGAGCTGGTCACACTTTTTCGTCACGTCGTGATCACGCGTGGTCAGCACGACGGTCCAAGGCAGCGACTTGTCGAGGATGGCGGCGGAGAGTTTGGAGAAGGACTCGGCATCGAGACCGTCGAGGAGTTCGTCGATGAGCAGAAGTCGCGGACGCTGAACCAAAGCACGGGCGAGGAGCAAACGCGTGCGTTGATTGCCGCTGAGCGGAGCGCCGCCGATCTTGAGGCGGAGATTCAGGCCCTCGGGGCGATGCAGCAGATCATCGAGCAAGCCAACACTGGCGAGTGCGACGCGGATTTCATCCATGCCGATGTCGTTGCGGCCAAGGCGGAGGTTTTCGACGATGGTGGCATCCACGATCTCGTCGCGACGAAGAAGCATCACGCTCTCGCGCAATGCTTCAAGATACCAACTTCGCAGATCGAGGCCGTCGATGGCCACGAAGCCGCCGGTGGGCTGGCGCAGTCCAAAGAGGATGTCGAGCAACGAACTGGCCCCAGAGCCATGCGGGCCAACGATGGCGGCACGTGAGCCGGGCTGAATGGTGAAGTGGCGATCGTTGAAGAGTTCGACGCTGTCGTAGCCAAAGGTGAGAGCGCTGGCGTTGATGAGAACGCCGCCTTCACGCTTGGCGGGCTGCTCGCCGTCTTCGCGTTCGATTTCGAGATCGAAGATGTGTCCGAGCTTGTCCATGGCGGCCATGGCGTCATACCAGGCCTCGAGTTTTTTGCCCATCTTGGCCAAGGCGGCTACGATGGAGCCCATGATGAGTTCGCTGGCAACGAGCTGGCCCAGCGTGATCTGCTGGCTGATGACAAGATAACCGCCCACCGCGAGCAAGGCGGCTGCTGCGAAGACTTGCAGCGTCAGCAGACCCGCAATCTGCCGCATGAGCACACGGAAGTGTCTGCCACGCGCATTGACGTAATCCGTGGCGAGCTGGTTCGCACGCTCATAGGCCAGGCCGTAGCCACCGGGGCCTTTGAAGAGGAAGGGAAAGTGCGCGATCTCTTCATACCAATTCACGAGATCGTATTTCATCATCGATTCCTCAATGCTGGTGTCCACGGCACCTCGGCCGAGCAACCAGATGATGAGAACGATGAGACCAAGCAGCACCGCCACAAACAGCAGCAGCACCGGATGATACAAGGCCAGCAGCAGCATGCCGATGAGGGTGCTGAAGACGAGATTCACGCCATCGAGCAGCAGCAGCGAGGTGCTCTTCTGCGCGGTGACGACATCGAGGAAGCGATTCACCAACTCTGGTGCGTGGACGCCATCCAATGACTCCGCTTTGACGCGTGGCAGCCGATACGCGAGGTCCGAGGCCGTGCGGACAAAGATGCGGCGCTGGATGATGTCGGAGATGTAATACTGAAAGCCGGTGACGACGGCCTGCAGCGCTAGACATGCGAAAAGCGCGAGCGCGAGCACGATCAAAGCCTGCACATACGGCTGCGACTGCCCACCGAAGACCAGATTGCTCACCACCGCATCCACGGCGAGCGGCGCAGCGAGGTAGAGGATGCCAGCGAAGATGGAGAAGATCAGCAGCGTGCGGATGTCCTGCTTCTCCGCCTTCAGCAGGCCCAGAAAGCGTTTCGCCGGGCTCATGTGTGCATGTCCATCGGCGTGCGAGCTCATCCCATGCGCGGGTCGTTCTGGATGCACGATTCCCACCTCGACGACTTCATTTACGCTGCTCAATCCGAGCATACGGACGAGCTGAGTGCGCGAAATAGATACGCGATGCGTTGGATGGTCGCCATCCGCCAAGCGCAGGCCGAACCAACCAGCAAACGTGATCACCACCCAGCGCGTCTCATTCTTATTCCACACAACGACCGGCGTATCATGATGCGCCTGCCAGATCGCCTCCGATAGCGGCATGCGCACTGGCGAAACACGCATATAAACCTCCGCCGCCGCACTGACGAGTTGGCTCAGTGGATCAGCAGCAGCCTGAGCCGCATTTTGCACGGCAACACGAGCGCGTTCATGATCAAACTCACTGCCAGTTATGGCAGCGAGTTGGGCGAGAAGGCGTGGTGTGAGAGGGGAATCTGAGGAGGTGGCAGACATTGTGCGGCGAGAGGAATGATTTTCTGCCTGGATCAAGGTTTGACAATTTCAATGTTTCAAAATGATGATTCGGGATACTCTAACAATAGGTCATGACACTACCACACCTCAACTACCATCATCTACGCCTTTTTTGGGAGGTGGCACGCAGTGGCAGCCTGCGGTCAGCAGCGACGCGGCTGCATCTTTCCCAACCAACGATCAGCGCGCAGATCAAAGCGCTGGAAACCACGCTGGATGAAAAGCTCTTTGACCGTTCTGGTCGCGGTATGAAGCTGACGGCTTCCGGACGACTGGTGATGGAATGTGCGGGGGAGATTTTCTCGCTTGGGACGGAGATGATGCGGTCACTGCATGGATTGGGAAGCACGCGCACACTGCGGCTGAATGTAGGTATCACGGACTCGCTGCCAAAGCTGGTAGCCTGGCGGTTGATTCGTCCAGCAGTGACGGCGTTTCCGAATTTGCAGCTCTCCTGTGTGGAGGGCCATGCGCAGGAGCTTCTGGGCCAACTCGCCTCCGGTAGGCTGGATGTTGTTTTGTCAGATGAAGCGGCTCCATCCTCCCTGCCAGTGAAGGCCTTTAGTCATTTGCTTGGCGAGTCGCCGGTGGTTTTTTGCGCGATTCCGGCATTGGCGAAGAAGCTTAGCCGGAACTTTCCCGCATCATTGAAGGATGCTCCGACACTGCTGCCTGCGAGCCGCACGGCATGGCGGCATGAGTTGGAGCGATGGTTTGACTCGCACCGCATCCGCCCACGCATCGTGGCGGAGTTTGATGATGCTGCATTGATGAAAACTGCGGCTGCGGACGGACTGGGTCTGGTCCCCATCGCCGCAGTCGTTTTGGATGAGGCGGTTCAACGTTATGGACTGAAGCCAATTGGCCGACCGGTGCGCTGTGGCTTGTCTTGTTACTTGATTACACTCGAGCGCTCGATGCGGCATCCGGCCGTGGCGGTGATCGCAACGGAATCGAAGGATGTGATGAGCAGTGCCCGAAGTAAGCTGCCTTAGTGCGTATTGTGTTCCTTGTCATCCAAACCGAGACCGGTTTCGAGTTCATGCGCCGCGTCTTCGCGCCAGTGGATGATCTTGCTGGGCATGAGGCCACCGAAGATGAGAAAGACGACACAGGCGGCTAAAGGCCAGCGTTCGCGAGGGAGAGCGTCGGGGATATCGATGACGTGTTTTGGCAGCACTCCGAGGAAGAGGATGCTGAAAAGGCGCATGAGGTTGATGGCGTTGAAGGCGGTGGCGACGGGTAGGCAGATGCCGACCCATGGGTGATTTTCAAGGGCCCCATGGAAGAGCAGGTCTTCGGCGCAATAGCCGAGTGTGCCGGGCAGGCCGATGAGAGCGAGACCGCAGACAAGGAAGAAGGTGGCGAGGCGCGGTGCTTTGGTGGCGAGGCCGAGGTGGCCATAGGGATCATCGATGACGCTGAGGCGCACTTCGAGCACGCGGACGATGCAGATCAAGCCGGCCGAGGCCGTGGAGACGACGAGCCAATGAACGAGACCACCCGTAATGCCTTCTGCATTGGCTGTGGCGAAGCCGACGAGGATGAAACTGGCTTGGCTGAGGCACAGGTAGGCGAGCAGGCGGCGTGGTTTTTTCTCCGCAAAAGCACGAAGGCTAGTGATGAGCGCCGTGGCGAGCGCGATGAGGCCAAGGATATCGAGCGCGTGCTTGGCGGCCAGCGGGAGTGCCGTTGTCTCGGATCTGGCGATGAGAAGGGCTCCGAGGTGGCCGTTGAAGAGCAGCGCGGTGGGCAGCAGAGGGCCGTGTTCAAAGGCGTGAACCATCCAACCATGGAAGGGGAAAACTCCTTTGCGTAAAATAACGGCAAGGATGAGCAAGCCGAAAGCCAGCATGGTGGTGTGAGAGAGCTCGTCGATCTCAATATGATGCAAAAGCGTGATCGCAGCGGTCAGCGCGATGGAACTGGCGATGAGGAAGACGTTTTCGAAGCGTTGGCCGGGATGCTTGCCAAACATGCCGAGAATGAACGGCACGCAGGTGAGCCACCAGCCAGTGGCGAGCACAGCGAGATTGGCGCCAGCGTAGGCAACCTGAGTTGCGGCAGCGATGATGAGCATGCCTGCGAGCCCGCGACCATCGGCATCACGTTTGGGTGCGATGGTGACAAACATGACGGTCAGGGCGGCAAAAAAGGCCATGGGAACAGCGTCGAGGCCATCGGCGTCGAACCAGGGCAATAATGGATCAAATAAGCGACCATGATCCGCGAGCCCTACTTCTCGCGTGGCTAGCAGAGAGCTCAACAGTGCGATGATCGAAGATGTGAAGGCCGCAGCGCGTGGATTTTTGGAACGCAATGATAGTAAGGTGCCCGCGAGCAGCGAACCGATGCCGATGGAGATGAAGGGTAACGAGAGGAATTGCATGGAGATGGGCTGCGGTGGGCTAGTGCTTCAAGGTGTCAGTGGCAGGCACGGGCTTGGCTTTGGTGGCCGAAATTTCGGGATCAAAAATGGCTAGGAAGCGTGCGGCGGCCATGACAGGTGCGATGATGAAGCGGTCGAGAATGGCATCATAAAAGCCGCGCCCAAGGGCAAAGCGGTAAAGCCAGATTTGCAGTGGTTTGGGGAGCAGTGACTCGTAGTGCTCCCCAGTCGGGTCGATCTTGCCTCCGGCGGCTGCGTGGACGCGATTGTAGTCACGCAGCATGGAAGGTGAGCGCAGGAATTGAAGTGTGCGCAGCATGGCATGACTGACGAGATGGATGATGGCAAAGTTGGTCCAACCGAAACCGATTTCAGCAAAGATCAGGCCGAGCTGAGTCTGCGAGGCATAGGCGAGTGAGGTCTTGGCATCCGCACAAGTGCGGTGAACCATGGTGCCGAGAAAGGCGGTCGTGAGACCGATAAAAATAACGAGGCTGGTGGCTATAACTGAGGAATGGATGAGCGGTTCGACGCGCAATAAGAGATAGGCGCCGGCATGGACTGAGATAGCTCCGTAAAAGACGGCACTGGAGGGCGTTGGGCCCTCCATGGCACGCGGTAACCAGCCGCAGAAAGGGCCTTGGGAGGATTTGCCACTGGCGGCGAAGACAAGCAGGACTGCGATGAAGCTGGCAGCGCCGCCATCAAGCTTGTTCATGTGGCCAGGCCAGTCTCCACTGAACATGCCACCCCAAGAAGCGGTGCCGAACCAATGATGAGCAAGAAAAACGGCCACGAGCATGAACAGATCCGCAATGCGGTACGTTCCAAAAACACGCAGCGCATTGCGCACGGGATCGGGTCGGTATTGGAAGAATGAAATGAGCAGAACGGAGGTGATGCCAACGAGCTCCCAGCCGCCGATGAGCAAGTCGAGCGAATCCGCCGTGAAGACAAGTAGCGCACCGAAGGTGAAAAGATGTAGCAGGAGGAAGAATCGGAAGAAGCCAGGGTCACGGTGCAGGTAGCGCACGGAGAATGAGCCCACGATACCTGCAAGCACCACGGTGATGCCCACAAGGGGTAGCGAGAGTTTGTCGATCAGTAGCGAGAGCGGGAAGCCGTAATGCGCCACGGTAAACCAGTCGCCGAGTGAGACCCGCACAGAGGCCAAATCCTGTGACCACATCTCCCAGCCAATCAAGGCGGTGATGATGGCGAGCAGGGCATACACGGCTTTGGTCAAGCGTGACATAGCATGCTCGGAAACATGCCCGCCAAGAAGCCACATGATGCTCAAGCTAAGGAAGAGCACACCGGGAGTCGCGAGAAGAATGAAAAGGAGATTTTGCGGAGACATTTGGTAAAACGATGACGAATTGGGTGAAGATCGGGGCGATCAGGCTGCTTTTGGGTCGATGCGGGCAAGGGCGAGGTGCTCCATTTTACCGCGATACCAAGCTCTGGAATTCTGTGCGATTGGAAGCGGTTCTTCGTTGCCTTCGAGCTTCTCAAAGACGCCGTCACGATAGACTTCCATGTGGCCATCATCTGGGTCCATGGTGGCAAGGCGAATCCATTGATTGCAGACGAACTCGGTGAGCTCGGGATTCTTTTTGATCACGCTCATCAAGCGCTCCGGTGTGGATTCGACGATGAAGAGAATGCGAACGGGCTCATGAATTTCGACCGTTTGCACAGGCAGACCGGTGCGCAGATCGCCCTGGTAGCCGTTCATGACACCAACGAGGCCAGTGATATTGTGCGGTAGCTTCGTGCCGCTGCCATAGGCTTCGTTATCGACGGTGGAGAAGTAGTACTCGAGGCTGATACCCCCACAGACGGGGATCACAGCACCCAGCACACGTCCAAGCGCACCGTTGTCAGGATCTTTGGTCGCATCATAGGAGATGAGGAACGCACGACGATCCATGAACAAACCACGCGTAAATTCACGACGGCCAACGTATGCGACGGCGTTCGTGCAATGACCGTATTCAGGCCGTGGCTCGCCGATGTGTTCGGCGCGCTCTTGGACATGCCGCAAGCCGACTTCAGGCGTGAAGTCCGGGCTTGCAGCTTCGAAACGGCGCGTGCGCTCATGTGCGCTGAGCGTGCGTGCCTTGTCCAGCGACTGGCGCACACGTGTGAGATCACCGCGATGGGTTTCAGGCATCAGATCCACGTCGAAGAATAGAATATCGTCACTGCAAGTGTCATGGTAGCCACCGAGGAACCAAGTATCTTCAGGGATGACGACGCCTTTGAGACGAAGTGCCTCACGCACGGCAGGGCGATTGGCGATGATGGCGAAGAGGCGTGCGTTTGGGGCACCCGTGCGGCCACCGCAGGCACCGCAGCAATAGGCGGACTCGTAAGGATTGTTCAAACTGGTGGAACCATGGCCAAGGATGACCACGAGACGCGCGTGCGCTTTGTGTAACCCTGCAGGCCCAAGCACCGAGTAAACACGGTCAGCCATCTCCTGGGTGGTGAATCCGCTGACGAGTCCACTGGTGGCATGGAGTGATGC
>CANIZT010000056.1 GCA_947471905.1 Verrucomicrobiaceae bacterium | reverse complement strand
CGACCGTCCTTCTCGAACACGATGAAGTCATTCTGCGGATGATCGGTGACGAGGTAGATGCGCCCGTCGCGCCCCTCAGCCAGCGCATGCGAATTGATCACCGGAGCGACCGAGGGATCGGCCTTGGCCCATTTCATGTCCACGCGATAGCGGGCCGGACCGTGACCGATGGTCACGCCATCGGGAGAAGCGGGAGTTTGCTGAGCCGTCGCATGGGCAGCGAGAAGGACGAAACTGGCTGAGAGGAGTAGGAGGACGTGGGTGGACATGATTTCAAGTCATACGGACCTGCCGCCACTCTGCAATCAGCCCACGTGACAGTCCGCCGCCATTGGGCCGAATTCGCCCCGAAGGCCTGTGCGTGAAATCAAAGCCCACCCGATGTTTCTTTCCTGTCCTTACAACCAGCGGACAGCCCCCCCTCACACCCCGTCCCCGCGCTCCGTCTAGGGAGAACTCGCCCGCCCCCCCTTAAAAGCAATTTTCTAGCAGTCAAGATCGGCATCGCGGAGCTCGGCAATTGGAATGACCGTCGTAACCAAGGCGGCGGCGCCATTCGTCATCTAAGTGGTGCCATGGACGAGTTTACGCTTTGGGATCGTGTGCTCAGCGATGTCGAGATCGCTGCATTGGCGAATTGATCTGGCTTTTTGGCTAAATTGCCGGATGCGACACAAATCTTGCTGCCAAACCTCTCTCGTGGCAGCGTTTGTTTTGCCAGTCCATTTTCCCAACCACCATGCTCCGACATATTCTCACTCTCCTCTTCCTCGCCTCCATCGCAGGGGCTGCTGAACGCAAACTTGAAATCAAAGATGGTGACCGCGTGTTGCTGATTGGCGATGTGCTGGTCGAGCGTGAGAACAACTATGGCTACATCGAGTCGAAGATGCGGCGTGAGTTTGCTGGGAAGAGTTTTGCCGTGCGAAACCTGGGTTACAGCGGTGACAGCCCGCTGGGAGCTTCCCGGGCGAGTTTTGATCCCGTGGCCAAGGGTGTGGATGCGATTAAAGAACAGCTCGCTGTGGTGAAGCCGACGGTGGCGATTCTGGGCTATGGCATGGCGGCGAGTCTGGATGACCTGACGTATCGGAAGAATGATCCCGTGCTCAATCCCGACCCCGTGCGCTATGGCTTGGATCACAGTCCGGCGAAGTTCCGCACGGAGTTGCTCGCGCTGATGGATCTGATCACAGCGGCGAGTCCAGATGGCAAAGTGCGCTTCGTTTTCGTGGGGCCGATCAAGCATGAGGACATGCGCGCATCACGTCCCGGCTTGCCTGATCCTTCGGAGCACAATGCGTTGCTCGTGGAGTATGAAAAGGTGATGGAGAAGCTCGCCGCAGAGAAGCAGTCGCCCTTTGTGCGTGGTGAGTGGCAAAAGTCGGCTGGCATTGATCTAGCGCATGGCACGGATAACGGCATCCATCTCAATCCGCGTGGTTTGCAGGCATTGAGCGAGAGTTTTGCGGCCCAACTCGGCTGGAAGACCGATACGGCGAAGTGGGACACGGAGTCACCTGAGCAGCACACGCTGCGTGAGGCCATTCTGCGCAAAAACTCGCTCTTCTTCCATCGCAGCCGTCCGGCGAACTACACTTACATCTTCGGCTTCCGCAAACGTGAGCAGGGTCGCAATGCGGTGGAGATTCCGAAGTTCGATCCCCTCGTTGACAAAGCCGAGGCCAACATCATCGGCATCGCAGCAGGCAAGCCGAGCAAGCTGCCACCTGAGCCACCGAGCACGACGAAGCTGCCGGTGCTGGCTTATTTAACCAAGCCTGAGTTCACTCTCGACAATGGCCTTGCGATGACGCTCTTCGCTGAAAATCCGCTGCTCGAAAAGCCGGTCGGCATGAACTGGGATACCTCCGGTCGTTTGTGGGTTGCGACTTCGAACACTTATCCGCAAGTGAACCCGGATGACCTCGGTGCACAGATGGAAGGCAACAGCGCCAAGTTTGGCCCATCCACCGGCAATGATCGCATCATCTTGCTCGAGGACACGAATCGCGATGGCGTGGCTGATGTCTCGCGCATCGTCGCGGACAAGCTACTCATCCCAGCGGGTGTCGCGCCGGACAATCATGGGGGTTGTTTTGTCGGAGCGAGCACAGAATTGGTGCACCTCAGCAAACCGGGTGCTGATGGTCTGCTTGGCGAGCGCCGCATCGTGCTCAGTGGTTTCGGCACGGAGGACACGCATCACATCATCCATGGCCTGCATTGGGGCATTGATGGTCGTCTCTACTTCCAGCAAACGATTTATATCCACTCGCACATTGAAACGCCTTGGGGCCTCGTGCGGGCCAATAGCGGCGTGGCTTTCGCTTATGATCCGAACACCGAGCGACTCGAAGTGCACTCAAAAGGCCTCGTTAATTGCTGGGGCCAACAAGAGGACCTTAACGGCCAAACTTTCCTCACCTCAGGCGCTGACGGCAATGGTGTGAGCTGGAGTTTCCCCGGTGCCGTGCTGCCACCGAGCGAAGGTGCCCGTCGTTTCATCAGCAGCATCAGCCCGGGATCGTATCCAAAGTTCTGTGGACTCGAACTCGTCAACAGCCCGCTCTTTGGCCCGGAATGGCAAGGCAGCGCGATCACGAACGACTTCCGAGCTCACCGCATCGTGCGGTTTAACTTCACCGACTTCACGGCGGACAAGGCAGCCGCTAAATCTGGCTACATCACGCAAACGCAGGCCGATGTCGCGCGCACGAGCGATGCGGCCTTCCGCCCCATCGCACTCAAAATGGGGCCCGATGGCGGCTTGTATGTGGCAGATTGGACCAATCCGATCATCAATCACGGCGAAGTCGATTTCCGCGATCCACGCCGTGACAAGCAACACGGCCGTATCTGGCGCATCGCACCTCAAGGCAGCAAACCGATCGCCTGGGAGCCTGTCGCAGGCCTGCCAGTCGATGCGCTCCTTAATAAACTGCTTTCGCCGAATCGCTGGGAGTTTGAGCAAGCTCGCCGTGAACTCGCCAAGGCAAAGCTCGCTGATTTGCAGAAGGCGCTCACGACTTGGGTCAAAGACGAAGTCACGCGCCGTCACGCAGCTTGGTTGCTCAGTGGTCGCAGCGCTGAAGTCACGCACCTCGTCGCTATGCTGAATGCCAAGCCATGGAATGATACGAGCGTTCAGGTCGCACTGCGTGAGATCGGCAAGGCCTATGGCAATCGCGGCATCACCGATATCAGCGCCATCGCGCCGTGGGTGGAGGCGGGTCGCAATCCGCGCACACGTCTTGAGGCCTTCCGTGCACTTGGCCGCATCAGCACCTTTGAAAGCGCCGATGCAGTCCTCAAAAACATGCCCACCGATGCCAGCGACAGCTATCTCGACTTTGCCGCATGGACCACCGTGAACGAACTCGCACGTCCATGGCTCGAAGAACTCGCCGCACATCCCGAGAAGGTCGCAGGTCGCGAAAAACAGCTCACCACACTCGCGGACATGGCCGATCCCGTTATCGCAGCGCCTTACATGCAGCGCCTCTTTGCCGGGCGCGGCATCGATGCTGCAGGCAGTGGCCCATGGATCGAACTTATCGGCAAATCCGGTGGTCAGGCCGAAGTGAACACGCTTTACACCGCCTTTATTGAAGAAGGTAAGCTCCAGCCAGCCGCACGCCTTCGCGCTGCTAATGCACTGGCTGAGGCCGCGAAACAACGTCGCCTCCGTCCACAGGGCGACCTCAGCGTCATCGCTCCGCTTTTGAAATCGACTGCGCGTGACATGCAGTTCGCCGCCATCCGCCTCGCGGGTGAGTGGCAGCAGGGAAAAGTCATCGCCACGCTCGCTGAGTTCGCCGCATCTGAAAAAGACGGTGCCTTGCGTGGTGAAGCGCTTGCTGCATTGCGCCTCATCGGCGGCGGTGAAACCCTGAAGGCACTCAAGAAGCTCGTTGCCGAAAATCAGCCAGCAGATGTGCGTCGTGGCGCACTCATCCCACTGGCCATGCATGGACGTGCCGACGCGCTCGCTGCATTGCCATCCATTTTGAAGCAAACACCCTCACAACCCGAAGCTCAGGCACTTTGGCGCCAACTTTTCCAACACGCGCCCTTTGCCAATCAGTTCGCCAGCGCTGTGCCAAAAGACCTGCCACCCTCCGCGTATGCTGATGCACTGCAAATTGCCAAAGGCATGGGCCGCGGTGGCAATGCGCTCGTCACCGCGCTGCAGCCCTTCGTCGGTGCCAAGGCCGCGCCACGTAACTATGCCGGTGAAATCGCAGCGCTCATGAAATCCGTGCCTGAAGGCGGCAACAGCGCTGATGGCGAACTTGTTTATCGCCGCATCGGTTGCGCCGCCTGCCATGCCATCGGCGGAGTTGGCGGAAACTTCGGACCTGACTTCTCCAGCATCGGCGCCAGTGCCCCGCTCGACTACCTCATCGAAAGCACACTCAACCCAGCTTCGAAAGTGAAGGAAGGTTACCACGGCTTCGCCTTCACCATGAAGGACGGCACCGTCATGAGCGGCATTCCTTCACGTGAAACCGCCACCGACATCATCATCAAAATCGGACCCGGAGCCGAGTTGCCGCTGGCCAAGGCGAACCTCGTCAAAAAAGACAACGTCGGCAGTCTCATGCCTCCGGGCCTCATCGATGCCCTGAATCCGAACGACAAGCGCAACCTCTTCGCCTTCCTCAGTCAAATCGGCCGCCCAGGTCCCTTCGATGCCAGCAAACTCAACGTCGCCCGCATGTGGAAGTTCCACGTGACTCCGCCCGGAGAACCACCCACTCAAGAAGCCGCCGCCTATGCCATGACCCTCGTCAGCGGCGATCTCCGTGCCGAAGACCGCCCCGATAAACCCTTCGCCACTGCCAGCTTCACCGCCGCTAAGGCCACGACGAAGCCACTCATCTTCACCGGCATCGAAGCCGCCTGGCTCGACGGCAAACCTCTCGAACTCAAAAATGGCCAATGCACCACTTCGATCCCTACTGGGGATCATCAGATCAGCGTGCGTCCCGCCAAAGGAGCACCGCTCATGAAAGCGCAGTGTGATGATGTGACCTTTGTGACCGCACCTTAAACCCAATTGAAAACCAGTTCCTCAGCACACTGTTTTCCATCTTTAGAGTTTGCTGCACTTTGAGAAGCCTTGTTGCACTCGCTATGCACCTTTCGCACATTGCGGAATCAGACCGAAGCGCATGCGTTCAACGCCAAGCTCACCGCTTTCCATCGTCAACACGTCCGCATAATCGGTCGGACAGATGTAGTTCACCACCGGCACGTCGGCACGTTTGTCCTCACGCTCCTTCTTTTTGCGGCGTTCCATGCGCAGCGCCCGCCCGGCGATGGAAAGCGCGGGGATCTTGGCGAATTGGTTCGAACGGCCACAAATGGGGGAAGTGAAGCGCATTCAAGAAAACAGGCATGCGGGGTGACGCTCAGTATCTTTGTCTCCAAGCAAAGTTGCTTGGACCGCTGGATATCCAGAAGCGGGTGTGGGAAGAATTGGGAGAATGGTTCACGCCAGCGAATGAACTATTTCAGCTCGGCTCCTCATACAAATCTGCAATGCGTCTGACATGCACTTGCATCTTGCTTGTTCACGCCTCCCGGCTTCGAACCACGCTCAAGGCCGCTTAGGTCCGGCACCCGCAAAAGCAATTTCCCAGCAGTCGTGGATGGGGCGCTTCGCAGACGCTACTGACGAATGGTGTGTGGCGTCCCTTCTTCGCTGAAGTTACGAAGTCGGGACACGCGCAACGAAGGATAAGTCCTCGGAAAGCAACTCATGAAGGATGGCAGAGACTGGGTGCTTAAATTGATTTGCATCCACGGGGCTTCTGCGGCAGGGGCTTCAGGCCTCCCCACGAATTTGAAATCCATGAAAAATCCAGCCCATCGTATTCAGCCCAGCTTTCGATTGAAGTCGTCCCTGCTTGCGCTCGCCCTCGCGTGCCTTGCTGAGGCTGGTGTGGTCTTTGGAGCCAAGGACCCGACGGACGTGACCGCCGTGGTGGCCGCCGCAGTGAAGGATGACAAGCTCTCGATCACCGCTGGCAACGATCTCTTTGGCGACACCGCCTCAGGCGTGCCGAAGAAACTGCACATCGAGTACACCCTCGGCGACGAGAAGGTCTCGCGCGATGTGGGCGAGAACCGCAAGCTGGAAATCGCCGCGCCGGCAGGAAAGCACCTCGTCATCACCAAGGCCGTCTATGGACCTGCGGATGGCTCGAAGCCGAAGACGATTGCCGTCGTCACGGAAAACCCCGGCGAGCTGCTGGCCACGCTGCCGGGTTTCAAGGTCGAGCTCGTGCGCAAGGCGGACGCGGCCACGGAAGGCTCTTGGATCTCGATCACGAAAGATCCCAAGGGCCGCCTGCTCCTCGGCGCAGAACCGAAAGAACCGATCTCGCGCCTCACGCTCAAGGACGGCAAAGTCACCAAGGCCGAGATCCTCAAAATCCCGCTCAGCGAAGTCATGGGCATGCTCTTCGCCTTTGACAGCCTCTACATCAATGGTCGTGGCAATGGCCCTGATGGCAAGAATGTCTATGGCCTCTGGCGCTGCACCTCCACCACCGCCGAGGAGGCCTTCGACAAGGTCGAGTTCCTCCGTGAATGGCGCGGCGGCGGTGGCGACCACGGCGCGCACACCATCCTGCTCAATCCCGACAAAAAACACCTCAACGTGCTCTGCGGAAATTTCGTGGACGTGCCTGCCGATGTGCTGCCCACCTCCCCGCACAAAAACTACGCCGACGATCTCGTGCTGCCACGCGCGGAAGATGGCAACGGCTTCGGCGCAGGCCGCAAGCCACCGGGCGGCTTCGTCGTCCGCATGGACCCCGATGGCAAGAACTGCGAACTCGTCGCCAGCGGCGAGCGCAACACCTACGGCGTCGCCTTCAATCACGATGGCGAGCTCTTCGGCTTTGACAGCGACATGGAGTGGGACTGGGGCACACCCTGGTATCGCCCGGTGCGCGTCTATCATGTGACCAGCGGCGCAGACCATGGCTTCCGCGAAGGCGCCAGCAAGTGGCCCGAGTACTACCACGACAGCCTGCCCGCCACCGTGACCATCGGCATCGGCTGCCCCACCGGCGTGGGCTTCGGCACAGGTGCCAAATTCCCCGCCATGTACCAGAGCGCCTTCTTCATCCAGGACTGGACCTATGGCCGCCTCATCGCCGTGCACCTCACCCCGGAGGGCGCGAGCTACGGCGGCACCTGGGAAAACTTCGTCGCACCGAAATCACTCAACGAAAAATCCGGCAAGACCCCGCTCAATTTGACCGGCCTCACCATCGGCGACGACGGCGCGATGTACTTCACCATCGGCGGTCGCCACACGCAGGGCGCACTCTTTCGCGTGACCTACGAAGGCACCGAATCCACCGCCCCCGCAGACCTCCACGAAGTCGCAGGCGATGAATCCCGCACACTGCGCCACAAGCTCGAAGCCTTCCACGGCCACGACGCCGCCGCCGCCGTGGACACCGCATGGCCGCAGCTCGCCAGCGAAGACCGCTTCATCCGCTACGCCGCACGCATCGCCATCGAAAGCCAGCCCATCAACTCATGGAAAGCACGCGCCCTGGCAGAAACAAACCCCACCGCAGCACTGACCATCCTCCTCTCCGTCGCACGCCTCGGCGGCACCGAAGCCCAGGGCGATCTCTTCAAAGCTCTCGCGAAATTTTCTCCAGTGCAAATCAAGAGCGAGGCCCAGCAGCTTGAGCTCATTCGCGTCATCGAAGTCGCCATCAGCCGCATGGGCAAACCCGCCGCTGAAATCGCCGCACCCATCATCGCGCTGCTCAGCCCGCTCTACCCCGCGCAGAGCGTCGCGCTCAATCGCGAGCTGTGCCAGACGCTCCTCGCGCTCGATGCACCCGACACCATCGCCCGCACGCTCAAGCTCCTCGCCGCCGCACCCACGCAGGAAGAACAGGTCAACTACATCGTCGCCCTGCGCACCATCACCACCGGCTGGACACCGGAAATGCGCCGGCAGTATTTCGCGTGGTGGGCGCAGAAGCGCAATGCCACGCAGCACCCCGAGACCACGCTCAAATGGTTCACCGACGCTGGTCGCGACTTCAGCGATGGAGCAAGCTTCAGCAACTTCCTCGTGAAAATCCGCCGCACCGCCATGGCCAACGTGCCGCCCGAAGAACTCGCCGCGCTGCAGCCCGTGCTCGATTCCTGGATCGAGCCCGCACCCAAGCTGAAGAAGTCCAAGAAGGACCGCACCTTCGTGAAGAACTGGCAGATGTCCGACCTCGTCGGCGATCTCGACAAACTCAGCAAAGGCCGCAACTTCGCGCAGGGCCAGGACGCCGTGAACGGCACCCTCTGCCTCATGTGCCATCGCATCGGCGATGAAGGCGGCTCCGTCGGCCCCGACCTCACCGCCGTTGCCAGCCGCTATTCGCCCCAGGTCATTCTCGAGGCCCTCATCGAACCCTCCAAGGTGATCTCCGAGCAATACGCCAACACCGACATCACCCTCAAAAACGGCAACTTCTTCACCGGTCGCATCGTCTCAGACACCGACGACAAGATCATCCTCCGCCCGAGCATGCTCTCGCCCGACACCAAGGAAATCAACAAGGCTGACATCAAGTCCAGGGAAGTCTCGAAGCTCTCGCCCATGATGCCCGGCCTGCTCAACAATCTGACCAAGGAAGAGATCCTCGACCTCCTCGCCTTCTTCGAAGCCGCCGGAAAGCCTGAGGGTGCAGCGTTCAAAAAGTAGTGTTATATCACCCTCCTCATTGATCTGGGACGACCGTGGCCATGACCTCGGCCGCGAAGAACGGCATGCAGGGAGAGCTGCATCCCAATACCAGTCCCACCCCCATCTCCAACACATCCGCCACCCCATTTACCTGCTCGATTCATGACTCATCCGCTCGTCTCCTACCCCTGCAATCCCGACACGCCGACCTCGCATCTGCCCTTCAGCCCGAGCGTCGTTGTCGGCGATCTCATCTTTGTCTCCGGCCAGGCCAGTGTCGATGAAAAGGGCAACATCGTCAGCGACAGCTTCGAGGGTGAGTTCCGCCGCAGTGTCGAGAACCTCCGCAAAGTCCTCGAAGCCGCCGGCAGCGATCTCGCCCATGTCGTGCAGACCCGAAACTACGTCCGCGATGCCGAAGACGTGATGCTCTACAACCAGCTCTACCGCGAATACTTCTCCGACCCCAAGCCCGCGAGAACAACCATCACCAACTGCCTGCCACCGAGCCTTCGCTACGAGATCGAAGCCATCGCCGTCCGAAAATCATAAGGCATAAATCGTAAATCATAAATCGCCCAATGCTCATCGACTGCCACAACCACCTCGGTGCCGACCTGCTCTTCTATCTGCACGGCGACTTCCCTTATTCCCAGCAACTCGTGCAGATGCAGCAGGAGGGCGGCGCGCTCGGCATTACGCATTGGGTCGCGTTTCCGTTCGTGAGCTATGCGGCCATGGACGTCACCCAGTTTCGCACTGGCGGCATTGGCTTTGGTAAAGGTGGGCTCGAAAGTGTGCCTTATGCCTTTGAGAACCGCCGCCTGCTCGATGAGTGCCAGAAGCTCTTCCCTGAAGAAGGTAAACGAATCCTCCCCTTCGTCATGGTCGATCCCATGCGCTGCACCGACGCGCAGGCCATCGAGCTCATCAAGCGGCGCAGCGAATACCGCTTCCACGGCATCAAGATCCAAAGCACCATCATCCAGGCCGACATCAAACGCCTCGCGCATGAAGGTAAAGTCTTCCTCGATCTCGCTCGCGAGTGGGACGTGCCTTTCATCATCCACAGCAGCGTCGCCAAAGATGATCTCTGGGCGCAGGCGCATGACATCATCGACATCGCCGAAGCCAACCCCGACATCCGCTTTTGCGCCGCGCATTCCTGCCGCTACGACAAAGAATGCCTCGACCGCATCCAGGCGCTGCCAAACGCCTGGTTCGACAACTCCGCGCACTGCATCCACTGCGTCGGTGCTGTCGATGACCTCGCCTACATCGCCCCACGCGAGCGCCGTTTTGATTCCGACTATAGCGACCCCGCCCGCGTCATCGCCGATCTCGCCGCCGCTTATCCGCACAAGTTCATGTGGGGCAGCGACTCACCCTTTTACAGCTATGCCGCCGAGATCAGCGGCAAGGTGGTGAAGCTCATCAGCACCTATGAAGCCGAGATGAAAGCCCTCAAAGCCGCAGGTGAAGAAGTGGTGAACCGCATCGCCTGCACCAACACGCTGAACTACCTGAAGCTCCCCGATGAAAGCATTCTCTCTTGAGGGCCACGCCGCTCTCGTCACCGGCTCTTCGCAAGGCATCGGGGCCGCCATCGCTCAGGTTTTGGAAGACTGCGGTGCCGCAGTCGTCAGACATGGCCTTCAAGACATGCCTGGATCGGTCGGATATATCCGATCCGACTTATCTGACGCATCGTCTCCAGCCTCGCTCATCGACTCCGCTTTCTCTCTCCAGCCCGCGCTCGACACCCTCATCTGCAATGCTGGCAGCTTCTTCGACACTCCCTTTCTCGAAATGACCGCCACCGAGTGGGAGAAGACCATCTCGCTCAATCTCCGCGCTACCTTCTTCCTCGCACAAGCCTTTGCCAAGAAACGCATCGCCCTCGGTGGGGGTGGCAGCATCGTCATTGTCAGCTCCACGAACGGTTTCCAAGCCGAGGCCGACAGTGTTGCCTATGACACCAGCAAAGGCGGGCTCGTCATGATGATTCGCTCGCTCGCCGTCTCCCTCGCGCCGCATGGCATCCGTGTGAATGGCATCGCTCCCGGCCTCATCCGCACACCGCTCACCGGCACCTGGATGGAGTCACGCGCCGATGACCTCCTGAAGCACTACGAAAAGAAAATCCTACTCGGCAAAGTTGGTCAGCCTTCTGACTGCGCCGGGGCCGTTGCCTTCCTCTGCTCGCCCGCCGCCAGCTACATCACCGGCGAGATCATCACCATCGACGGCGGCCTCACCACCACTCAAATCGGTAAACTATGAGCACGCCCTTCTCCCTCCAAAACCGCGACATCTGGGTCATCGGCGGCGCGGGCTATCTCGGCCAGGAAGTGGTCAAACTGCTGACCGAGCTTGGTGCATCAGTCTTGTGCGCTGATCTCCCCGGCAAAGCTCAACCTGCGCCGAATGTCACGCCAGTCGATCTCGACGCCGCAGACATCCCCGCACTCGAAGCATTCGTCACCGATCAAATCGCCACTCGTGGCGTGCCACATGGCCTCGTCATCATGACGTATGCATCCACCGCTAAGAAGTTCGACGACCTCACCGCCGCCGATTTCGATCACGCGAACCATGGCAACCTCACCGCCACCTTCACGCTCGCCCGCGCCATCGGCAATGCCATGGCGGAGCGCGGCAGCGGCAGCCTCGTGCTCTTTTCCAGCATGTATGGCACGGTCTCGCCTGATCCGCACATCTATGAGGCCCCGATGAATCCGAACCCCGTCGAATACGGCGTTGGCAAAGCAGGAATCCAGCAGCTCACGCGTTACCTCGCCGTGCATTACGGCACGCGCGGCGTCCGCTGCAACGCCATCAGCCCCGGCCCTTTCCCGAATCCAACCATCCAGTCTAATCAACCCGACTTCATCGAGCGCTTGAGCCAAAAGGTGCCTCTGGGCCGCGTCGGCCAGTCGCCCGAGATCGCTGGAGCCGTCGCCTTTCTCGTCAGCGATGCCTCCACCTTCATCACTGGCCAAAATCTAGCCGTCGATGGCGGGTGGACCGTTTGGTGAATGCCTCTCCAGCCATGAAAACACTTCTCTTTCTGCTCCTCGTGCTTTCGCTGCATGCGGAGAGCCTCGTCACTCTCAACGTCGAGCCTTCCAAAGAACACCCGCGCAACTCCGAAGGTTCCTTTGCCACGCTCGCCTCAGGTCGAGTCATCTTCATCTACTCGCAGTTCTACGACGGCAATGCCGATGAGAGCCCCGCACGCCTCGTGCGCATCCATTCCGATGACCAAGGCCGGACTTGGAGCCCGCCAGTTACCGTGGTGGAAAACACCGGCGGCAACAACGTGATGAGCGTGTCGCTCCTCCGACTCGCCAGTGGCAAGCTCGCCATGTTTTACTGCCTCAAAAATAGCTGGCTCGACTGCCGCCCGCACATGCGCGTCTCCACTGATGACGGCACCACTTGGAGCGATGCCAAACTCATCCAGCAAGCTCCAGGCTACTTCGTGCTGAACAACGACCGCGTCATCCAACTCACCACGGGCCGCCTCATCGTCCCGCTTGCCTTCCATCGTTCACGCGGAAGCGATCCACACTCCAGCAAGTCCTTCGATGCCCGCGCCATCGCCACCTGGCTTTACTCCGACGACGAAGGCAGCACCTGGACCGAATCGGCGAGTTGGTGGGCCATGCCCGTGCCCAGCGGCAGCGGCCTGCAAGAACCCGGTGTCGTCGAGCTCGCCGATGGCTCCATCTTCTCCTGGTGCCGCACCAGCAACGGCGGCCAATACGGCTTCCGCTCCACCGACGCGGCCAAGACCTTCTCACCGCCCGAACCCACCGAGATGAAGTCACCTAACGGCCCTGCCAGCATCAAACGCCTGCCCGGCAGCAGCGACCTCCTCGCCATCTACAACGACCACTCTGGTATGTTCCCCTTCCCGCCAAAGAAGCGCAATCCCTTCGTCGCCGCCATGTCCACCGACGGCGGCAAAACCTGGCCGCAGCGCAAGCTCATCGAAAGCGATCCCGACGGCCTCTACCACTACACCGCCATCCACTTCATTGGCGATGCCATGCTCATCGGCTACTGCGCTGGCGATAGCAAAGTAGGTGCCCTCAACCGCCTCCGCATCCGCCGAATCACCCTCGATTGGCTGAAGCAACCTTGAAGACCATGAACCGCCGCCATTTCATCGCCAGCACCACAGGCGCTCTCACTGCTTCGTTGTTTCCAGTCGCAGCATCAAACGCCAAACCGAAAACGGTCTGGGGCATCGCGGAGCTTTGGCAGTGGCTCTATGAGAGGCAGCAAACCAGTGGTCACGACTCCGCGGACTGCCTGCAAGCTCATCTCGATCACGGCATCCGCCATGTCATGTGGGCGCTCGGCCGCAGCACGCTCGACTACCACAGCGCCCTGCCCACCTCGACAATGTATGCAGGCGACACCCGACCGGAGACGAAGGTCATAGGCGATTCATTTCGCCAGGAATGCTCGCTGCGTGCCGCTTTGGCCTTCGCCGAGAAAAACGGCATGGTTATCTACGGTCGGCTCGGCATGAACCGCCATTACGGCGACTCACTCGGCGGTGGTTTGCGCTCCAAATACATCGCCGCTCATCCCGAGTGGATGGAACGGCATCGCGGTGGTCAGGTAGATGGCACCAAGGTCAGCTTTGCTGTTCCGGAGTATCGCGCTGAACGCATCGCTGTGCTGATGGAGGTCGCGCAGATCGGTGCGCATGGCCTGTGCCTCGACTTCTGCCGCCAGCCGCCCATCGCACGTTATCATCCGCAGATCCTCGATCCGTGGCTGAAGGCAGGCCGCGATGATCCGCGCAAGATGACCGTCGGCTCACCGGAGTTTCTCGCGTGGGCGCAGCATCGCGCTGATTTCGTGAATCTCTTCATGCGCGATCTCCGCGCCCAACTCCGCGAACTGGAGCAAACAACGAAGCGCAAGGTGCCCGTGATGGTCCGCATCCCTGAAGCCACTCTGGATCTGAACTTGATGGAAGGCTTCGACCTCCGCACTTGGCTCAAAGAGGGCTGGGTAGATGAGATCGCCCTCGATCCACTCTGGATCTGGGACTTCGATTATCCCGACACCGCCCGGCCCTATGTCGAGCTGGCGCGTGCTCATGGCGTGAAGCTTCACGGCGGTGCCAACACCGTCACCGGTAAAGGTGTCACGGCGAACGCACGCGCCTTTCTCGAAAGGATCGCCCGAAATTATGACGAAGGCGTGGACGGCATCGCCCTCTTCCAGACTGACGCGGCGCTCCTCGACCCTGCGCTCAAAACCCTGCTCGGCCCCTTGTTTCCACATCTCGCCGATGCCACCGCCGTCTCCGAACAGCTCTCCGCAGCTCGAAAAAATCAGCTACAAATGAGCGATGGCGAGCGCCACTTCGGCCTCGACAATCACAGCCTGCTTCCACAACTCGGCAGAGCACCCCGCCTCAGCCTCGAAACTCTTTGAGCCCATCATGCGCATCCTCCTGTTCCTTCTCTCCTGCGTGAGCCTACTGTCAGCAGCTCCGCTGAAAACCGCGCAACTCCTCGCCGCAGGCAAAGAACCCGTTCGCATCGTCTGCATCGGCGACAGCATCACTGGCGTGTATTACCACAGCGGCGGTCTGCGTGCCTATCCCGAGATGCTGCAAATCGCCCTGCAAAAAATCCATCCGCAGGCCCAGGTCACCGTGCGCAATGCAGGCATCAGCGGCGACACCACCACCGGCGGCTTGAAGCGCCTAGAGCACGACGTCCTCGCTCACAAGCCGCATCTCGTCACCATCATGTTCGGCATGAACGACCTCGTGCGCACACCCATTGCCGATTTCCAAAACAACCTCCGTGAAATCATCCGCCACTGCCGCGCCATCGACGCCGAGG
The DNA here is from genome assembly GCA_947471905.1 of Verrucomicrobiaceae bacterium. Lineage (GTDB taxonomy): Bacteria > Verrucomicrobiota > Verrucomicrobiia > Verrucomicrobiales > Verrucomicrobiaceae > Prosthecobacter. The sequence goes on along the minus strand of CANIZT010000056.1, from coordinate 2,892 downwards.
TCATCCTCTGCACGCAAAACTCCATCGTCGAGTCCCCGCAGCGCCCCGGAGCCAAACTCACCGAGTTCACGCAGGCCATCCGCGACATCGCCAAAGCCGAATCGCTCCACGTCGCCGATTGCTTCGCTGCCTTTGAGGCCATTCATGCCAAAGACGCCCTCGAATGGAATCTGCTCCTCAGCGATCCCATCCATCCGAACATGGCCGGCCACAAACTCTTCGCCGAAACCATCGCGCACACCATCACCGGCCAAAAGACATCACTCGCCGACATCGGCCCGCCATTGCCCGCGCTGCGCCACACGCTCGCTCTGCTCAAAGCTGGCAAGCCCGTCAAAGTGCTCGCCATGCCGCCCTATGACACGCTCATCGCTCCCGCGATTCAGCAGCTCTATCCCAAAGCCATCGTCAATGTCACGCCATGGCCCGTCGAGGGCCAGACGCTCGCCCAGCTCGAAGAATCCGCCAAAAAAGTCCGCACCATTGCGCAGGATCTCGTGCTCATTGCCGTGCCGGGATCGCTTCCAGTGCAGCAGCCCGAGGCCTTCCACAAAAGCTACTCCTGGATCATGAACTGGTCCCTCAGCTTCGGCCCGCAGCAGTGGGATGTCATCGTTGCGCTGCCTTCTGCGACGAAAACCAAGCTCACCACCGAAGAACCGCAGCACGAAGCCTTCGCCCACCGTTTGATCGAAGCTCAGGACCTCCACAGCTTCGAAGGCGATGCCACCGCATTGACCACTCTACTCACTCAACACCTCAAACCCCAAAACTGATTCTTCATGAGACGCTCCAAAGTCCTCGCCAAGCTCCGCGCTGGCAAAGTCGCCCGCATCTGCTGCTGCGGCTCGCCCATCGCTTTCTTCCCGGCCATGGCCGCCCACTTTCACTACGACGGCATCTGGCTCGATGGCGAACACCGAGCCTGGGAAGCCCGTGAAATCGAAACCATGCTCGGTCGCCATCACGCCGCCGACATCGACTGTATGTGGCGTCCGCCCACGAAGGAAAAAAACGGCCTATACCGCCTCCTCGAAGACGGCGCCGCCGGTTTGATGATCCCACACGTCGGCACCGCCGATGAAGCCCGCGCGTTGGTGCAAGCCACCAAGTTCCCCCCGCTCGGTGACCGCGGCTTCTGCGGCGGCGGGCGCGATGCCGACTACTGGATCGGCAAACCCGATGACTACACCGATGCCGCCAACCGCGAGACCTTCCTCACCGTCCAGATTGAAACACCTCAAGCCCTCGAAAACGCCGAAGCCATCGCCGCCGTCCCCGGCGTGGACATCCTCTTCCTCGGCCCTGGCGACATGTCCCTGCGCCTCGGCTGCTCTCCCGGCGTCAATGATCCCGTCATGATGGACGCGCAGAAGAAAATCGCCGCCGCCTGCAAAAAACACGGCAAAGCCTGGGGCCGCCCCGTCGGCACCGCCGCCGATGCCAAAACCCTCATCGACCTCGGTGCTCAATTTATCGTCCACGGCAGCGAGTTCGGCGCCGTCCACGCCCACTTCACCGCCTGCACCGCCGACTTCGACTCCATCCTCAACGAAACCGCCGGTGCGCCTGCCATTCCCGAAGGCAAAACCTACTGAACATCTCATGAATCTACGCCGCTTCGTTTGCATCGCAGCTTGTTGCTGGTCCTCCGTCTCCACTGCACAGCCCTCTGCATGGATGGAGCCCTTCCCGCCGCATAAGATCGCCGGAAATCTCTACTACGTCGGCTCCAAAGACCTCGCTTCGTATCTCATCGCCACGCCGGAGGGACACATCCTGATCAACAGCAGTTTTGAGGAGTCCGTGCCGCTCATTCGCGACAGCATCGAGAAACTCGGCTTCAAATTCACCGACGTGAAGATCCTGCTCATCAGCCACGCCCACTCCGATCACTGCGCCGGCAGCGCGGAAGTCATCAAGCAGACCAAGGCCCAATACTTCGTCATGGATCAGGACGCCGATGCCGTGGAAAGCGGCGGCGCGAAGAAGTCACGTCTGGGCGACTACACGCAGTTCACGCCCACCAAAGTGGACCGCCGACTCAACGATGGTGACGAAGTCAAACTCGGCGGCAGCACACTCATCGCGAACCTCACGCCCGGTCATACTCGTGGTTGCACCACTTGGAGCATGAAGGTCGATGGACTCAATGCCGTCATCATTGGCAGTCCGAATGTGAACCCTGGCTACATCCTCGTGAACAACAAGGATTACCCCGCTATCGCCACCGACTACGAGCGCACCTTCCGCTTCCTCAAAGCGCAGCCCGTCGATCTCTTCCTCGGAGCCCACGGCGGCTATTACGATATGAATGCCAAGCACGCTCGCCTTGGCACCAGCAGCACGAATCCTTTCATCGACCCCGAAGGCTACCATCGCTACGTCGAGGATCGTGAGAAAGCCTTCCGCGCCGAGTTGGCAAAGCAGCAGGCCAAGTAGTTTCTGCCTCCCCATTCATTCCGCCATGAAAGTCCTCCTTCTTCTCATCCTTTCGTCATTCGCAGCGGAACCGCTGCGTCTCGCCACCTTCGATGTCGATGCCACTCCATCACTTGGTTCGGCGATGGCTTATGATCCGGTGAAACGCGTGGATGAAATGACGCTGCGCTGCCGCGGCATCGTCCTTCTTGGTGCAGATCAGCCCATCGTGCTCTGCGCCGTGGATTGGATCGGCATTGCCAATGAAGGTCACGACGCCTTTCGTGCCGCGCTTGCCGAGGCCGCAGGCACCGTGCCTGCTCGCGTGGCAGTGCATACACTGCATCAGCATGATGCGCCAGGCTGCGATTTCACGGCGGAGAAGATCATCAAGGAACTCGATGTGAAGGGCTACACGCGCTTTGATGGCACCTTTCATCGCATCGTCATCCAACGCGCCGCCGATGCCAT
>CANIZT010000055.1 GCA_947471905.1 Verrucomicrobiaceae bacterium | reverse complement strand
GACGGTTAACGACACCTCATCCACAGCACGCAGGGAGCCGAAGGATTTGGAAACGTGGTCGATGACGAGAAAGCCGTCCATGAGGTTGGGGGTCGTACTGTAGCCCGCAAACAATCAACATGGCAAGGAGCTTGCGGGATTCACTGGAACGAACGAGCTTAGCCGAATGTCACCCCGTTTTGAGATTCTGCGCCTCCTTGAGGAAGATGCCTCCAGCAAACTATCCCTCGTCCGCGACAACAAGCGTGGGGATGAACTGCGGCTGCGACGCTTTAAGACGAAGAAACCAGAAGAGATCGAGGGCCTGCAGGAGTTGTTCCGCCAGCTTGCCTCGCTTCAGAGTGCGCATCTCGATCGGGTGATCGATTTCGGTGCGGACAAGGACGGCTTCTACACCATTGTCGCTGGCGTCCTGCCTGGGGAGACGCTTAGCACCATACTGGAACGCGGCCCGCTCTCTGAGAAGGAATTCGAAGCCGTGGCGCTGCAAATGCTCGATGTGCTCGACCTACTGCATGAGCAGTCCATCGTGCATGGCAGTCTGCGGCCCGATAATGTGCGCATCAGTGGTGGAAATGCCGCCGACTGGCAGGTAACGTTGCATGGCTTTGGTCAGGGCTTTGCCGGGCGCGATGACAGCAAAGAGGAGCAGATCCGCGCCTACCGCTGCACCGCGCCAGAACAGTGGATCGATGGCACCACCCGCCGCCGGACAGACGTCTATGCGCTGGGCTGCGTGCTTTATGAGGCACTGGCGGCCCGCCCGCCTTTCGATGGGAAGGTTCTCAAAGAGTTGCGCGGCAAGCACATCGGTCACGATTTGGCACCACTGCAAAAGCTGGCTTCTCATGTGCCAAACTGGATCTGCGCCTGGGTGATGCACCTACTTGCCGTCGATCCTGAGCAACGACCGCGCAAGGCGGCAGCGGCTCGAGAGTTATTTGAGCGACGTGAAGCGCCCAACCTACCGGAACTACCGCCACAATCGACCGAGTTACCCGTGGCATCGAACACTCCACCCGTCAGCCTGACAGCGCAGCAGGTTTCCTCACCCGTTGTTCTGCCCACGGCTAATCCTTCGCATGCGACATCGAGCACCATCCCCATCGCCGTCGGCCCGCATGTCTCTCCCACCATGCCGCGTCGGCCTACGACCGGCCCGGCCCAGCGCAAGCCCTTTACTCCGCCGCGCAAACCTCCCGTGACGGCTCCCGCCGTGAACAAAAAACCCTTTATCATCGTTGGTGCGGCCATCCTCTTGCTTTTCATAGCCGTGCTAACCCGTTGTTCGGGCTAGCAATGAATCTGCGCTAACTAGCGGCTTGTTTCCAGCCTTTCACAGGCCCTTCCGCACCCGCTGCCGCGCTCGAAACTCCGCTGGTCCACTTCCGAGTTGACGAGCAAACATGCGGCTAAGGTAGTGTCGATTAGGGAAACCTGTTTCGATGGCGATCTGGTCGATGGTTTTGTCGGTGAGGGCGAGGGCCTCGCCTGCAAGGCGAAGGCGCGTGGCGAGGACGTAGGCGGCGGGTGTCTGGCTGGTGTGCTCGCGGAAGCTGCGGATGAAACGCTCGATGCTCATGCCGGCACGCTCGGCGAGGAAGGCGTTGGAGAGCTTGCTGTGCGGTGCGCGGGCGATGAGGGCGAGGACTTCGACGATGCGCTCGGGCAATGCGGGTGGTGAGTCGATCTCGAGCGTGGCGAAGACGCTGTGAAGCAACGCGGCGCTGAGATGATGCAGGCGATGGTCGCGCAAGGGCGTGGGGCGTTGGCGATGGGTGGCGATGAGTTGGGTGAGCATCGCGCGCAGGGAGTCGGCGACTGAAATGACGATGGGTGCCGCAGGAATGGACACACCCGGACGTGCGGTGGTGAAGTGCAGCCAGAAGTGGCAGGCCTGCACCGGGCCGCAGCAGTCGAAAAAGGTGTCTGCGGGGATCAAGACGGCTTTTTTGGGCTCCAGCGGGATTTTGCGGCCTTGGAAAAGAAGGTGGCATCCGGGCTTGGGATTGTAGTAGAAGCGCCAGAACGGCGAATCGACACCGCTGTGGTTCCAATCCTCCAAAGCATGTTGGTAGCCGCTTTCGTGGATCAAAAAGGGTGTCCAGCCAGATTTGGCCACGCGGGCGAGATCCACGCCCCATGGGGTAGTGTAGTTGAGATATTTGCGGCTGGAAGCCATGATAAGACACAACTAAGGCATGAAACGGCACAGTCATCCAGCGTATGATGTCGGTGATGCGATTCCTGTTTTTCATTCTCAGCACCTCTGCCCTCGCCCTACCCGCCGATCATGCTCAGCGCATGGAGCGCGGCCTGAAGTCGTTTCAGCAAGACGTGGCGGGCATTCTCAAAGAGAACTGCCTGCGCTGTCATGGTGGCGAAAGAGTGAAGAGCGACTTCGACATGGCAACGCGTGAGGATTTACTCCGTGGCGGCTCGCATGGCTCGGTGGTGGTGCCGTTTGATGCCAAAGGCAGCGCGCTGGTCCAGCAGATCAATCACGCTAAAGAGCCGCACATGCCCGACGACAAGCCGAAGCTCAGCGCCGAGGTGATCGCCAAAATCACCGCGTGGATCGACGATGGTGCGCCGTATGCCGAGCCACTGGTCGCCGGTAAAAAGCCGAAGCGCGATGCGAGCGTGGTCACGGATGCAGATCGCCAATGGTGGTCGTTTCAGCCGCTGATGAAGATCAACGCGAAGTCCATCGATGAACTGCTGCTCAAGAACGCGAAGGGCATGTCCTTCAATCCGCCTGCGGACAAGGCCACGCTGGTGCGCAGGCTGCATCTCGACCTCACCGGGTTGCCGCCGGATTCGTCGGAGCAGACGGATCTTTCTGCTCCGACGGATCGTTTGCTGGCCTCTCCACGCTATGGCGAGCGCTGGGCGCGTCATTGGCTCGATGTGGCTCGTTTTGCGGAGAGCACGGGCTTTGAACAGGACTATGATCGGCCTTTCGCGTTTCATTTCCGCGACTTCGTGATCAAGGCGCTGAACTCGGACATGCCTTATGATCAGTTCGTGAAATGGCAGCTCGCAGGTGATGAATACGAGCCGCAGAACCCGCTGGCGCTCGCGGCGACTGGCTTTCTCGGTGCGGGTGTGTTTCCATCGCAGATCACCGCGAACGAAGTCGAGCGCACGCGCTACGACGCGATGGACGACATGCTCAGCACGACGAGCAGCGCCATGCTGGGCCTTACCGTGGGCTGTGCGCGCTGTCATGATCACAAGTTCGATCCGTTTCCCACGCGCGACTACTACGCCATGCTCAGCACCTTCACGACGACGACGCGCATGAATGTGGATGTGCTGCCCAATGGCAAAGTCACCTCTGCGAAGACAACGATGAACGCCAAAACGAACACGCCCGCCGTTCCAGGTGCCACGCGCATGATGATCTGCGGCGAAGGCTATGATCCCATCGTCATGCACACACAGGGCGGGCCATTCTTTGACAAGACCTACGTCCTCAAGCGCGGCAGCCCTGACATGAAGGACGGCGAAGCCACGCAAAGCTTCCTCCAAGTGCTCAGCAAGCCCGGCGATGCCAAGCGCTGGCAGTGGCAGCCACCGAAGGACGCCAAGACCTCCGGCCGCCGACGCTCGCTGTCGAATTGGATCACGGATGTCGATCAAGGTGCGGGGGCCTTGCTCGCACGTGTCATCGTGAATCGCTTGTGGCAGCACCATTTCGGCAGAGGGCTCGTTCCGACGGTGAATGACTTTGGCAAGACTGGCACCGCATCCTCGCAGCCCGAATTACTCGACTGGCTTGCGGGACAACTCATCGCCAATGGCTGGAAGCTGAAGCCGATCCACAAGCTGATCCTCAGCAGCCAAGCGTGGAAACAAAGCAGCCTGCGCGATGCCATAAAGGAAGCCGTTGATCCCGACAACGGCCTCTTCTTGCGCTTCGTGCCCCAGCGACTCGAAGCTGAGGCCATCCGCGACTGCATGCTGGCCATCAGTGGTCTGCTGGATGAAACCATGTTCGGTGCAGGCACCCGCGACGAGAACAGCAAGCGCCGCAGCATCTACTTCAACATCAAGCGCAGCCAACTCATCGGCAGCATGGTGGCCTTTGATGTCCCTGAGCCACTCGTGAGCCAAGGCAGCCGCCCCACCACCACCGTGGCTCCACAGGCGCTCATTTTGATGAACAGCCCTCAAGCCCGCCAATGGGCCGAAGGCCTCGCCAAACGCATCCAACCCGCTGGCGATGTGCCAAAGCAGATCGCGATGGCCTATCGCATCTGCTTCAATCGCGAACCCAAACCCGACGAACTCGCCACTGGAGCCGAGTATTTGAAAACCGGAGCTTCACTGGCGGATTACTGCCAGGTCGTGCTGGGGCTGAATGAATTGATCTACGTGAACTGACATGAACACACTCTCTTACTCTCGTCGTGAATGGCTCGCCCGTGCGGGCGGTGGCTTTGGCCTGTTGGCGTTGTCTTCGATGCTGGAGGCGGCATCGAATCCTTTTGCGCCGAAGGTGCCGATGCAGGTGGGTGGGAAGGCGAAGTCGATCATTTGGATCTTTGCCAATGGTGGACCGTCGCAAGTGGACACGTGGGACTACAAACCGGAGCTGAAGAAGCGCGATGGCAAGACTCTGGACGGGTTTGATCCGAAGACGGGCTTTTTCCCTGGCTCGGTGGGGCCGCTGATGGCTTCGCCGTTTGAATTCAAGCAGCACGGGCAGAGCGGCACATGGTGCAGCGATCTGTTTCCGAAGACGGCGATGCATGTCGATAAGATGTGCTTCATCCACAGTTGCTGGACGGGCTCGAACAACCACTCGCCTGCGCTTTTCAAAATGAACACAGGCGAGACACGAATGGGCTACCCCTGCGTCGGCTCATGGGTCAACTACGGCCTCGGCAGCGAGAGTGATTCGCTGCCTTCCTTCGTCGTGATGAGCGATCCGATGAATCGTGGCCTGCCTAAAGGCAGCGCGGCCAATTGGGGCGCGGGGTTCCTGCCGAGCATCTATCAAGGCACCTGGCTGAAGCCTAAGGGCGCACCGATTGATAACCTCGCGGTGCCAGCCTCGCTCACACCACAACGTCAACGTGCCCAACTCGACCTGCTGGCGAAATTGAACCGCAGCGCGCTCGCCGAATCGCCCATCGAGAGCGAACTCAATGCACGCATCGAGAGCTTTGAGCTGGCCTACCGCATGCAAACCGCCGCACCAGAGGCCTTTGATGTCAAAGGTGAGCCGGAGCACATCCAGAAGCTCTATGGCTTGAACGAGAAGCACTGCGGCCACTTCGCCGCGCAGTGTCTCACCGCGCGGCGCATGGTGGAGCGCGGCGTGCGCTTCATTCAGATCTACAGCGGCGGCATGGAGAATCAGCAAAGCTGGGACGGCCACAACGACATCGCAGGCAACCATCGCGGCTTTGCCAACGAGAGCGATCAGCCCGTGGCCGCGCTCATCGCCGATCTGGAACAGCGCGGACTGCTCGATCAAACACTGATCATCTGGGGCGGCGAGTTCGGCCGCTTGCCCATTTCGCAAAAATCTGCCAAGCCGGGTCGCGATCACAACCCACATGCCTTCACCGTCTGGATGTGCGGCGGCGGCGTCAAAGGCGGCCACCACCACGGAGAAAGCGATGAGATCGGCTTCAAGGCCGCCATCGACAAAGTCAGCGTGCATGATCTGCATGCGACGATCCTTGCTGCCGCTGGATTGGATCACGAGCGGCTCACCTTCAAGTTCCAGGGCCTCGATCAGAAGCTCACCGGCGTGGAGAATCCCAAGGTGGTGAAGCAGGTGTTTGCGTGAGATACTTCGAAGTCATGACGCGCGTCCTTTTTGTTTCTTTTTTCGTTATCACGACCTCGACCTTCGCAGCACCTGGGAAGGTGAAGTTCAATCGTGATGTGCGCCCGATTTTGTCGGACAAGTGCTTCTTCTGCCACGGTCCCGATCCAAAGAAGCGTGAGGCCGATTTGCGGCTGGATGAGCGCGACGCAGCAGTTGAAGCGAAAGCTTTCGTCCCAGGCAAAGCCGAAGTGAGCGAGATGATCCAGCGCATCCTCACTGCGGATGCCGATGACCACATGCCGCCGGCCAAATCAAAGCTCGGTGATCTCACGGCGGACGAAATCGCCATCCTGAAGCGGTGGATCGACGAAGGCGCGGAGTATGAGGCGCATTGGGCCTTCATTACGTTGAAGCCTGAGGCGACGAAAGAGCAAAGCATCGGCAAGATCGTCAGCGCTGGCCTTGCTGAGCGCGGATTAAAACTGCAAGCCGAAGCGACGCCGGAAACACTCATCCGCCGCCTCAGTTTCGATCTCACCGGCCTGCCTCCCTCACCAGAGGAAGTCACCGCTTTCGTCACCGAGCATCAATTCGATCCAGCATCGAGCATCCAGCACCTGGTGACGAGACTCCTCGCTTCACCGCATTACGGCGAGCGCATGGCGGTGGACTGGCTCGATGTCGCTCGCTACGCGGATAGCTATGGCTTCCAGGTGGATCGCGAACACGAGGTGTGGCCGTGGCGCGACTGGGTGGTGAAGGCGTTCAATGACAACCTGCCCTATGACAAGTTCGTGACCTGGCAGCTTGCGGGCGATCTGCTGCCGAATGCGACCGACGAGCAAATCCTCGCCACCGCATTCAATCGTCTGCATCAGCAGGAAAACGAAGGCGGCAGCGTGGAGGAAGAGTATCGCGTCGAATACATCGCTGATCGCGTGCAGACCGTCTCAACAGCCTTCCTTGGTTTAACCTTCGAGTGTTCGCGCTGCCACGATCACAAGTATGACCCGATCACGCAGAAGGACTATTACGGGCTGTTCTCGATGCTGCAAAACATCGATGAAGCCGGCTTGTATTCCTTCTTCACCCCTTCCCCGCCGACGCCAGCGATGATGCTGATGGATGCGCCAGCCAAGGAGAAGATGGCGGTGATGAAGGCCAAGGTGGCAGAGTTGGAGAAGCCAAAAACAACCACGCCGCCCGATCTAAGCCGAGAAGAACTGGCTCACTTCATCTTTGATGAACTGAAGGGCAACAAGCTGGCCGATGCGCTGCATGCAGCACCTCCGCCGCAGCCGAAGAAAGACGCCAAGGACAAAGGGCCGCCTGATCTCGCCGCCGTGCTGAAAGGCGAGAACAAGCTGGTGCCTGGCAAGCTCGGTAACGCGATCCAATTCACCGGTGATGACGCGGTGGATACGCCGCTGGGCAATTTCCAACGCCATGAGCCCTTCAGCGTGTCGCTCTGGATGCAGACGCCGGATGCGAAGAATCGCGCGGTGGTGTTTCATCGCTCCCAGGCCTGGACAGATGCAGCGAGCCGAGGCTACGAGCTGTTGATTGAGGATGGAAAGCTCAAGTGGTCGCTGATTCACTTCTGGCCGGGCAATGCGATCAGCATCCGCACCAAGGAGAACATTCCGCTGAAGCAGTGGCTGCAGGTGATCGTGACCTATGATGGCAGCAGCCGGGCGGACGGCTTGAAGATCTTCGTCGATGGCAAACTGGCCGCTGTGGACGTGATCAAAGACAACCTGACGAAAACCATCGCCGGCGGCGGTCATGACAACATCAGCCTCGGCGAGCGCATGCGGGATCGCGGCTTCAAAGGCGGCCTGGTTGATGATTTCCGCGTGTTTGGCCGCGATGTGACCACGGAGACGGACGCGGAGCTGCAAAAGGCGCGGGCAGAGCTGTTCACGTTTCAGGATGCGCAGAAGGAACTGATGGTCATGAAGGAGCTACCGCAGCCAAAGAAGGCCCACGTGCTCACTCGCGGCGAGTATGACAAGCGCGGCGAAGAAGTCGGCCCCACAACGCCTGCTTCGCTGTCGCCCTTTCCCAAAGGAGCGCCGAAGAACCGCCTCGGCTACGCGCAGTGGCTCACCGCGCCGGAGCATCCGCTCATGGCGCGTGTCACGGTGAACCGCCTGTGGCAGAACTTGTTCGGTCGCGGCTTGGTGAAGACCACGGAAGACTTCGGCAGTCAGGGTGAGAGGCCGTTATATCCCGAGTTGCTCGATTATCTCGCCATGAAGTTCATCCAGAGCGGCTGGGATGTGAAGACGCTGGTGAAGGAAATCGTCACAAGTCAGGTCTATCGCCAAAACAGCTTCGCTGACGCCAAAACGATGACGGACGATCCCGACAACCAATGGCTGGCCCGTGGCCCACGCTTCCGCCTGCCAGCCGAAATGATCCGCGACAATGCACTCGCCACCGCAGGCTTGATCAAGCTCACGCTGGGCGGCCCGCCCGTGCATGCCTATGAGATGTCCGAGGCCTTCAAGCCCGTCACCCCAGGCGCAGGCGACACGGTCTATCGTCGCAGCCTCTACTCCAACTGGCGCCGCACCAGCCCGCCACCTGCCATGGTCGCCTTCGATGCGCCACGGCGTGCGGTGTGCATTTCACGGCGTGAACGCACCGATTCACCGCTCCAAGCACTCATTTTGCTCAACGGTGTTCAGTATGTCGAAGCCGCACGCGTGCTTGGCGAGAAGCTCCATCTCGAAGCGAAGGGTGATTTGCCCAAGATGATCGAATCGGGTTTCATGCGATGCCTCAGTCGCAAACCAGATGCAAAGGAGACTCAAATCTGCACCCAGCTTTACCAGGAACAGCTCGCTCATTTCAAAGCGGTGCCGAAGGAGGCCGAAGAACTTTTCAAAACAGGGAATGCCAAGCGGGATGTCTCCGTTCCAATGCCTGAAGCTGCCGCTGCGGCTGTTCTCGCCCAAGCTTTGATGAATCATGATGCCTGCGTCGTTAAACGTTGAGCTTGGCCTACTGAACCCAATCCATTATCATCAAATCATGAATACACGATTCGTTCCCCGCATTGAAAAGCCGTGCCCGATGGACTGGAATGCCCTGGAGGGTGATGAGAAGCGCCGCTTTTGCGAACATTGCCAGCTCCACGTCAACAATCTGTCCGCAATGACCACGCAGGAACAGGTGGAGTTCATGAAGACACCTGGCGAACGCAAATGTGTGACTTATACCGCTCCGTCGAATGCAAGGCCTATCGATGCCGGCACATGGCTGACATTCCAAAGCACTTCAGGCTGGCGCAAAGCCGTTGCCGCGATGCTGGCGGCAGCCTTTTCGATGTTCGCCACAAGTTGCCGCACTACTGGCACTCCCATCCCGCCGACTGATCCCAAGACAAAACTGGGCAAAATGGAAGCACCCGCTGACAGTCCTGCCCGGGTTGATCAGCCACAGGCATCTGCCAAAATGCCTGTTGGGGTGATACCACCTCCTCCAACTCCATGGTGGAAGAAAATGCTCTTCTTGGACTAACTTTGAACCTGGAACTTGAAACTGTGAACGCCTCTCTCATGAACCGCCGCAGCTTGCTAAACCGCTTTGGTTTGGGCTTGGGCGGCATCGCATTGAATGAACTGCTCGCGAAAGAAAGTCTTGGAGCCGCAGCGGCGGTGGATCGGGGTATTTTGGGCAGCACGCATCATTTCGCAAAGGCAAAACGGATCATTTACCTCTTCATGTCGGGCGGGCCGTCGCATCTCGATTTGTTTGATTACAAGCCACTGCTGAATCAGCGAAACGGTGAGCAGCTTCCCGACTCAGTGCGCGGCGGGCAACGGTTGACGGGGATGTCGGGGAATCAGTCGTCGATTCCGATGGTGGGATCACCGTTCAAGTTCACGCAGCATGGGCAGGCGGGGGGATGGTTCAGCGAGCTACTACCGCACACGGCGGGCATCGCGGACGACATCTGCGTGGCGCGGTCGATGTTCACGGAGTCGATCAACCACGGGCCTGGGGTGACCTTTTTCCAAACAGGTTCGCAGATCGCGGGGCGGCCGAGTTTTGGCTCGTGGCTAAGCTATGGGCTCGGCGCGGAGAACGCGAATCTGCCGTCGTTCACGGTGCTGATCACGAAGGGCAAGGGCGGGCAACCGCTGGGATCGCATCTGTGGGGCAGCGGCTTTTTGCCGACGAAACATCAGGGCGTGCTGTTCCGTGCAGCGAAGGACCCGGTGCTTTATCTCGGCAATCCAGCGGGTGTGAGTGCGGACAGTCGCAGACTGATGCTGGATCGCCTGAAGGAGCTGCATGAGCATCAATTCGCTGAAACGCCGGATGCGGAAATTCAGAATCGCATCGACCACTACGAAATGGCGTTCCGCATGCAGACGAGCATACCAGAAGTGACTGATCTGAGCGATGAACCGCAGCATGTGCTGGACAGTTACGGGCCGGATGTGAAGACGCCGGGGACCTTTGCCGCGAACTGCCTGCAAGCGCGTCGTCTCGCGGAAAAAGGCGTGCGTTTCATCCAGCTCTACCATCAGGACTGGGATCATCATGGTGGTCTGCCCGGTGCGCTGCCGAAGCTGTGCAAGGAAACCGACCAGCCAGCCGCAGCGCTGGTCAAAGACCTCAAGCAACGCGGCCTGCTCGATGACACGCTGGTGGTATGGGGCGGCGAGTTTGGCCGCACGGCGTATTGCCAGGGCAAGATCAGCACGAACTTCGGTCGTGATCATCATCCGCGCTGTTTCAGTGCGTGGTTTGCCGGTGGCGGCATCAAGGCGGGCTCGGTGTATGGCGAGACGGACGACTTTGGCTACAACACCGTTAAGGACGGCCTGCACATCCACGATTTCCACACCACGCTGATGCACCTGCTCGGCATCGACCACGAACGACTGACCTACAAGTTCCAGGGCCGTCGCTACCGGCTCACGGATGTGCATGGGAAGCTGGTGAAAGGCATCATAGCGTAGAGCGAGCGTGTGCTTGCTCTATGGCGGGAATGCGTGTTCATTCACTGCTCATGAGCCAAGCCAGAACCGCCAAACAGCACCGCAAAACCGCCGAGACGGACATTGAGATCGAACTCAATGTCGATGGGTCCGGCAAATCGCAGATCGACACAGGAGTGCCGTTCTTCGACCACATGCTGACGCTGTTTACGAAACATGGCCTGTTTGACCTCAAGGTGAAGGTCGTGGGCGACATCGAGGTCGATTACCACCACACGGTCGAGGACACCGGCATCGTGCTGGGCAATTGCTTCCGCGAGGCGCTGGGCAACAAGGCAGGCATCGTGCGTTATGGCTTCTGGCTTCTTCCTATGGACGAAACGCTCGCGGAAGTCGCGCTCGACCTCAGCGGTCGATCCTTCTTGAGTTATCACGCGCCTGAGAACGTCGAAGCCATCGGCGGCGTGAACCGCTTCAGCTACCAACTCGTGGAGGAATTCCTCCGCGCCTTCGCCTCGAGCCTGTTGGCGACGCTTCATGTCGAAATCCGTCGCGGACGCGATGCCCATCACATGGCGGAGGCAATCTTCAAAGGCCTCTCACGCGCATTGGATGCGGCCACGAAGCATGATCCGCGCGTCACCGGCATCCCCAGCACGAAAGACGTTTTGTGATGAAACTCGGAGTGCTTGATTATGGCGCGGGCAACCTGCGTAGCGTTTTGAATGCCTTCGAAGCCATCGGAGCGCATGCGAATCTTGTGACGAAGCCTGCGGACTTCGAAATTATCGACGTGCTCGTGTTTCCTGGACAAGGCGCGTTCGGTGACTCGGTGCGAATCTTGAAGGAAACCGGGCTTTGGGAGCCGCTGCGGGCCTGGCTGAAGGCGGAGAAGCCGTATCTCGGCATCTGTCTCGGCTATCAGCTCTTGTTTGAAAGCAGCGAGGAATGTCCCGGTGTCGAAGGCTTGTGCGCTGTGGCTGGCAAGGTGCGTAAATTTGATGCCACGAGTGGCTTGAAGATTCCGCACATGGGCTGGAACGTGGCTCAGTGGGAAGCGAGCCAAGCTGCTGTTTGGAATGGTCTCCCGAACCCGACTTACATCTATTTCGTTCACTCGTATTACCCTGAGGTGCAGGATGAATCTCTGGCGCTGTGCCGCACGGATTACGGCGTGAGCTTCATCAGCGGCATCGCAAAGAAGAACCTTGTAGCGGTACAATTTCACCCAGAGAAAAGCCAGGAGGCGGGTCTGACGCTGCTGCGCAATGCGCTGAAGGTGCTGGAGCAGTAATCAAACGGCCTTCAAGGCTTCACGCAGGATGCTTTCCTGTCGCTGTGCCATCTCACAAGCCTCGGCTTCATCGTGATCGTCCCAGCCTGCGAGGTGCATGAGACCGTGGACGAGGTATAGAGCGATTTCGTGATCGACGGACTCTCCGTGATCCAGGCCTTGACGCTGTGCGGTATCGACACTGATGAGGATTTCGCCGTGGTGGAAGGTGATGACGTCGGTAGGCGTGGGATCGTCAAGAAAATCACCATGCACGCGGGCGATGTCGGCATCATTAACGATGGTAATCTCAATCTCGGGCAGCGATGTGAGTGGCGCCTCCGTGGATTTGATGGCGGCGAGGCAGCCGGGGAGTGCAGCTTTACCGATGCGGCGCAGCCAAGGCAGCGGGATAGCGTGCGCTTTCTGACGGTTGTAGATGCGGAGCTTCGGCAACGGCATCAGGCGGCGGAAGCGGGAGGCGATTTGCGGCTGCGGCTCTTTTTGGCGGCGGCCTCGGCGGCAGGACCGGCAAAAGAGGCTTCGACGATCTTCATCGACGTGGTTGTGGGTGTTTCGTCATCATCGCGGGCCAGACGTGGCTTTGGCTCATCACGCAATCCCATCGTGGATGCAGGCGTGGGATCGTTGGCTTTCTGATACTTGATGCGGCCATGCATCATGCTGAGCAACGTCTTGGCAAAACTGGCTTTCACCTTAGCGAGTTCGGCGATGGTGAGATCGCATTCATCAAGCTGACCGTCGAGCATGCGAGCCTGAACGATCTCGGCAATCATCGTTTCGATGCGCGAAGCGTTGGGTTTTTCCAGTGTGCGGGAGGCGCTCTCGACGGCATCGGCGAGTGAGATGATGGCGGCTTCCTTGAACTGCGGTTTCGGGCCGGGATAGCGGAAGGTTTCCTCGCTGACCTGCGGCACGTCGTCTTCCTTGGCCTTCGACTGCTTCACAAGGCGTTCCATTTCCGCCTTCTGATCAAGTGCCTGGCGGTAGAAATACCAGGCGAGCGAGGTGCCATGGTGCTGCTCGATCACGTCGATGATACGCGAGTTGAGGTTGTGCTTAATGGCGAGATCGACGCCGTCTTTGACATGCGCGATGATGACGAGGGCGCTCATGCGCGGCGTGAGATCGTCGTGCGGATTGGCCGAAGGGTCCATGTTTTCGACGAAGTACTCCGGCTTGCTGAGCTTGCCGATGTCATGGAAGTAGGCGCTCACACGACACATACTGGCACGAGCCCCGATAGTTTCTGCGGCGGCTTCGGCGAGATTCGCGACGACGAGGCTGTGATGGTAGGTGCCGGGCGCTTCAATGCTCAGACGACGCATGAGCGGATGATTTAAATCGCCGAGTTCAAGCCAGGACACATCCGTGGTGACGCCGAAAACACTCTCCAACACGGGAACCAGACCGCCGACGGCCATGCCGGTGATGATGCCAATGATGAGCGGCAGACCGATCATGCGGCCGATCTGCTCCTCCATGATCACACCGGCGGCTTCATGCAGCAGCAGCGAAAAAGCCATCGCCACGACACCGACATAAAGTCCGGCCATGAAGAGGCGATTGCGGCGGCTGACGCGTTTGGTGAGCAGCACTCCGGTAAAGCCGATCAGTGCCGATGTGGCCATGAAAGTAGGTGCTGAAACTGAAACGCAGATCAGCACGCCAAATAGCGTGGCGTAAATGGCCCCAAACAAGCCAATGCGACGGCCCAAAATCACCGAGAGCACCAGCGGACCAAAAGCATGCGGCAAAACGATGGCTTTGAGTGTTTTTCCCCAGCTCAGACCAGCGGATAGGTCCAGCGTAAAGACGACGAGTGCCAGATGCATCAGCAGCGTGCCGAGTACCAAGAGCAGAATGCTGTTGTCACTGATCTGTTCGCGCAAAGCCACGCGTTCATGCGCAACGAGGGCGAAACCAATCGCGGCGGCATACAGCGCATGCAACCAAGTAAGCGCTGGCAGACCATCTTCGACATGCGTGCCCAACCGCATCAGCACAGCGACGCCAATAAAGAACAGAGCATAGACTCCAACGGTCCCAGCCGGATGCGTGCGCATCTCGTCAAATAAATCGCCCTCCTGGTGCTTTCGGCGGGTTTTACCGCAGGAAAGCCCTTCGCGCTGAAGTCTGGCCCGACGAATGGACTCGAACATGTTTTGGGTGAGGGGGTGGTGGCGAAGCTATCACATATCCGGGGTCGGACAAGAATCTTTCCCCTGCCCTTCGGCCTCAGGGTGCCGTTGTGGCTCATTTTTACGGGCTCGACCCGATTGATAGGCCTCAATGATACGCTGCACGACCGGCAGCCGGACAATGTCCTTCGGTGCAAAACTGACAAAACGCACGCCCTCCACGTCCTGAAGCAGTTCAACGGCCTCCTTCAAGCCCGACTTCACATTGCGAAGGAGGTCGATCTGCGAAGGATCTCCCGTGACCACGCAACGCGCACCGTCGCCGAGACGAGTAAGAAACATGAGCATCTGCTCGGTGGTCGTGTTTTGCGCTTCGTCGAGGATGATGAAGGCGTTTTTGAGCGTGCGTCCACGCATGTAAGCCAGCGGGGCGATCTCGATGCTGCCGCGCTCGATGAGGCGCTCGGCTTCTTCGGGATCGAGCATGTCATAGAGCGCATCGTAGAGCGGACGCAGGTAGGGGAAGATTTTCTCTTTGAGATCACCCGGCAGAAAACCCAGCGCCTCGCCTGCCTCGACGGCGGGACGTGTGAGCACGAGACGCTGCACGACTTTCTCCTTCAACCAGTGCAAGCCCTGCGCCATCGCGAGGTAGGTCTTGCCCGTGCCAGCGGGGCCGACGCCAAACACGACTTCAGATTCACGCATCGCCTGTACATAAGCGATCTGACCACGTGTTTTCGCCAGCACGGCAGGCCGTTTGCTGGAACCGAGCAGTTTCAACTGCATGATCGCCTCCGCAGGCGCATCGCCGACTTCACGTTGCACGCTTTCGATGACGAGACGCACCATCGCGAAGGAAATTTCCCCACCCTGACGGCGCACCTTTTCGAGCTGCATGAAAACCTCACGAGCAGCGGGAATCTTTTCATCATCTCCTTCGATCTTCACCCAGCCTTCGCGGCTGGTCACATTCACGCCAAACGTTTCCGCCACGAGCCGCAGACTGCCGAGATCATTGCCAATCAGCTTTTGCAGAAACTGCGGCGTCTCATAGGTGAGCGTGGCAACGGGCATCAGCGATAACCATATGCCAGCGCCCAGAGCACGGCTGGCTCCTTCTTCGATGTCAGCTCGAAGACGATCTTGTAAGTGCCGGTCTTCGGCGGGTTCACCCGCACGCTCATGAAGAACTTGTCCGCCTTCGCATTGATCTGCACGGGCTGGTTTTTCTCGTCGAAGACCTTCATGTCGAGCGTCACACCCTCCTGGCTGGTGCCGAGCCAGAACGCGTATTCGTTGCCCTTGAAAAGCTGGTGCGTGATCATGAGCTTCTGACCGCTCTTCACCTCGCCGTTCCAATAGTCCTCGCGCACAATGAACCCCTGCTCCACAAACGGGGTGGCGGCCTCCATGGTGAAATCATGCGCTTCGTCCACCGTCGCGTGAACCAGCGTTGCGACGGCCAGCACCAGCGCGGTGCAGGCGATTCTTCCAAAAAATGAATTCATGCGCATGGCGTTCACAGAGTTACTTCTTGGCGAGAATTTCAGTCAGCAGGCCGTCGCAGGTCTTGCCAATGTCTGACACGGCGTCCTTTGAGAAGCCATCCACGGCACCTTCCATCTGCTGGAGCACGGAACCGAGACCCTTGCCGATGGATTTGACCACATCGTGTTCGCGGGTGCTCGCTGGCATCTTGGAAATCGAGTTTACGAAATGCTCCACGAGCATCGGCTGATTTAGCAGTTCAGCACGGTCGGCAGAAAAGCTTTTTTTCACGACCGAGGTGACCGAAGCCGTGCCACGCAGCCAGCCGCCGAGGCTGACACACTGCGAAAGATCCATGTCCTTCATCTGCTCCATCGTGTCGCGCACCGTCTTCTGCGTCTGGTCGAATTCTTTGCGGATGTCGCTCCAGTTGCCCTTGTCGGCGGCATCCAAAATACTCTGTGCATGCGGCAGCACCGATTTGCTAAGGCCGAGGCTTTTTGAGAGAGAGATCACATCACGACCGATGTCTTTTACTGCCTCTTTGTCCTCGGCTTGAACAGCGACGAAGCCTTCGGCTACGGTGTAACCAAACAACAGCGAGAGCTTCGTGCGGTCACTTGTGGTCGGCATCTCTTGCTTGCGCAGTTCGGCACGCCAATTCGGCTCGCCCAACTTGTCGAGCACCGAAAACACCTCGCTCGGCACCGGCACGACCACGTCATCGACCACCTTGCCCGGGAAGGCCAAGGGATCGAATTCTTCGACACCTTTAGTGCCTTGCGGCGCGGCGGTGAGATTCAGGCTGCCGAGCAGCAGCATGCCAGCCGTGAAGGCCGAGATTGAAATAGGGGGACGGATCATAGCAGTAGGAGCAGGTTTTACAGACAGTTTGTGACGTGACAACTCAAGCCCCATAACCCCCGGATCGCAACTGGTTTGACCACCAACCGCACGCACGGCGCCATCTACGGCAAACGTGGCAGCACCTCGACCACATCCGCCAGAACGCGACCGCTGCCGTGGCGCAGCTCATTGCACCGGCCAAAAAGCATCTGGCCGCTCGTCGCGCCGAGGAGTTCGGCTAACCGCTGATCCACGGAAACGCGGAAATAGCCACGTGGATGACTGGAATGGGGCACCGCAAAGCGTTCCAAGATTGCACCAAATGGCACGCGGCCTTCGAGCACGAGTTTTTGGGCCTCATCGGGCAATAAATCGAGATGGATACCAATGGCGCCGAACTCGATGGGTTTGCCGTCGCTGCGGCGGTGCAAAACAGAGGCGCGCACGAGGTAATTGCCAATGCGTGCACGTGCGGCCACATCGAGATCGATCTCGCAGCCGTGAAATTCGCGGAGACGCGGCGTCATGTCCTTTTCATGAACCAGCAGCGTTCGTTCCTGCTCAGCTAGCTCTTCCGGTCGCACGAAAGTCACGCGCGGACGCGTACTGCCGATACCGTAAAAGAAAATCAAGGGTGCCAGAATGTCCTCGTCGGGACGTGCGGCATCGACATCAGGTGTAGCGCGCATATTGGCGGTGCTGTGGCAGGAAAAAGTCGTGTAGCAATCGGTCCACCTGGAGCAAACCATCACGCGTGAGTGTGATTCCGTTAGCGTCGAGCGTGGCAAACCCTTCCTTCGCGAGATAGTCGAGTTGCGACCCGAAATGCTTGCGGGGATCTTCGCCAAATTTTTTGATGTAGTAGTCAAACTCGCTGCGACCCAGCTTGAGCTTGAGAATGAATTCACGCACAAAACGGTCTTCGGCGGTGGTTTGATAAGCGCGGTAAATTGGCCGTTGGCCGGCATCAATCGCCTGCATGTAGGGACCGACATCGGCTT
>CANIZT010000054.1 GCA_947471905.1 Verrucomicrobiaceae bacterium | reverse complement strand
GCAACTGGAGAGTCCCAGAAGCAAAAGGAGGCTGGTGAACTGAAGAACCCGCATGCGCCATTGATGCGCATGCGGAGCAAACTGTCCAGCGGCTACGCGATGATGCCCAGTTTCTTCATCGTGGCCTTGAGTTCATCAATTTTGGCCTGTTCCATGCCGACGAGCGGCAGGCGCAGTTCGTCGGTGCAGTGACCAGCCAACGCCATCGCGGTTTTGATCGGGATGGGATTGGTGGCAAGTTTCAGGAAAGCGGCGAAGAGCGGGTAGTAGCGCGTGTGGATCTTCAGGGCGGCTGCGTAATCACCTTTGAGGGCGAGTTGGACCATCTCGCTGATCGGTTTCGGGATCAGGTTTGAGGCCACGCTGACAATGCCGACACCACCGACGGACATAAAGGGCAGGGTGAGGCCGTCATCGCCGGACATGATCTCGAAATCAGTGGGCAAAACCTGTTTCATCTGGCTGACGCGCTCAGGATTGCCGCCTGCTTCTTTGATCGAGCGGATGTTTGGGCAAGATTCAGCCAAGCGTATTAGCACATCGAGACCGATCTCGATGCCGCAGCGGCCGGGGATGCTATACAGCATGAGCGGGAGTTTCGTGTTGTCGGCGATGGCCTTGAAATGCTGATACAAACCTTCGGGCGTGGGCTTGTTGTAATACGGGGCGACTTGCAGCGAGGCGGTGGCTCCGGCGGCTTCGGCTTCTTGAGTGAGTTCGATCGCTTCTCGTGTGGAGTTCGATCCCGTGCCCGCCATGACAACTCCACGGCCTCTCGCGAACTCGACGCTGAGTTTTACAACGCGCTCGTGCTCGTCGTAATCAAGGGTCGGAGATTCACCCGTGGTGCCGCAAGGCACGATGCCGGTCACGCCGTTGTCGAACTGGAAATCGACGAGCGATTTGAGCGCGGCCTCATCAATTTGGCCGTTGCGGAAAGGGGTGACGATTGCGGTGTGGGTGCCTGCGAACATGGGAAGCGGAGCTTAGAGTTGAACGGTACCTTGGAAAACGAAATCTGCGGGCCCGAAGAGGGTCACATTGGTGTACTCGGATTTGTGAAGCTCTTCAAAGCCGACTTTGAGCGTGTCACCTCCTTTGACGAGGACGCTCACCGGGCTTGGGGCACCGGTGAGTTCGTGGTGAATGAGGGCACAGCCGACCATGCCGGTCCCACAAGCGAGAGTTTCGTCCTCCACACCACGTTCGTAAGTGCGGATGGAGATGCTACCTGGGGCGATGACATTGGCGAAATTCGCGTTGGTGCCTTTGGGTTTAAAGGCTTCGTGGTAGCGCAGGGCCGCGCCCCATTCACGCACGGGAACGGTTTCCAGATCGTCCACCATCACCACGGCATGCGGCACGCCGGTATTCACGCTGTGCACGGTCAGCCCGGCCCCGGCCACTTCAAGGTGCTGGGACAGCTTGAGGCTGTGCGGGGCGCTCATGTTGATGCGCACCTGATCGCCCTCGAATTCGGCAGAAATCATACCGGCGAGTGTCTCGAAGTTGATTTTTGTGAGCTTGTCCCCGTGCAGGTGATTCACAAAGCGGCCAAAACAACGTGCTCCATTGCCGCACATCTCGGCTTCGCCGCCGTCGGCGTTGTAGTAGCGCATCTTGAAGTCACCACCTTCATTCGCAGGCTCGACGCACAACAAACCATCAGCGCCGATGCCACGATGGCGGTCACAGAGCTTCTCAATCTGGTCTTTGGTCAGTCCGAGGCTGAGGTCGCGATTGTCCAGCATGACGAAGTCATTGCCGGCACCGTTCATTTTAGTGAATTGCAGTGTCATGAGGAATTAGAGTGCGTGTACCGCGTCAACGAGTGGTTTCACGAAGGCTTCGACCTTCGCGACACAATCGGGGCTAGAGCCGTTTTGCTCGATAAGTTTGACGATGGCGCTGCCAACGACAACGCCATCGGCTTTGCTGGCGATTTCGGCGGCTTGTTCAGGGTTCGATACGCCGAAACCGACGCAGACCGGCACGTCGGTGGCCGCCTTGATGATGGCAACTTGTTCGGCAATGCCGGTGGCGATCTTTGCCTGTGCTCCAGTGACACCGAGGCGAGAAACATAATAAACAAAGCCCTCGGCGCTCTTGGCGATGCTGGCGATGCGGTCAGCAGGGGAAGTCGGTGCGATGAGCTGGATATGCCGCAATTGCGCCGTGGGCTTCAATTCGGCGTTTTGAGCTGCTTCATCGGGTGGCAGGTCGAGCACGAGCACGCCATCGGCTCCGGCAGCAGCGGCGTCGATGTGGAAGCGCTCGTAGCCGTAGGTATAGACGGGATTAAGATAAGTGAACAAGACCAGCGGCACCTGTGACTTCGTGCGCAGCTTCTTGATCATATCCAACACGAGTGGCGTTGAAGCTCCGGCTTTCAGGGCACGGTCGGCGGCCAATTGATTGACGACGCCATCTGCCAGCGGATCGGAAAAAGGCACGCCAAGTTCCACGATGTCGGCTCCGGCGCGTTCCAGCGCGAGCACGATGTCGATGGTGGCATCAAGCGTGGGATCGCCGGCGCAGACGTAAGCCACGAATGCCTTTTTCTTCGAGGTGCGAAGCTGGGCAAAACGGGCGTCGATGCGGTTGGTAGGGGCGGACATGGGGCCGGGTGTTTAGCGTGAACCGGGCACCTTTGCAAATACCGCCTTATGCGGCTTCGTCGCCAAGTCTGCGATCCGGCACCAGATAGCCCTGTACATAATCACGCACGGCTTCGGCGAGTGGGGTGATTTCGGTAGAAAAGCCGGCGGCGCGGAGTTTGGCGATCTCGGCGCAGGTGTAGTATTGGTATTTCGACTGTAGATGCTCGGGCATGTCGATGAATTCAATATTCGGCTGCTTGCCTAGCGCGGTGAAGATCGCGGTGGCGAGTTCGACCCAAGTGTGGGCTTCGCCGGAGCCGAGGTTGAAGAGTCCTCCTGCGCTGGCGGTTTCAGCGAGGTGGAGGGTCATGCGGATGGCGTCCTTCACATAGAGGAAGTCGCGCATCTGCTCGCCGTCTTTGTAGTCGGGGCGGTGAGATTTGAAGAGCTGGACTTTGCCGGTGGCGAGGATCTGGCCGCATGCTTTGTGGACGAGGCTGCGCATGTCGGCCTTGTGATCTTCGTTGGGGCCATAAACGTTGAAATACTTGAGGCCAACGATCTTTGGCAGCCAGCTTTCGCGTTTGGCGTGGAGGTCGAAAAGGTGCTTTGAGTAGCCGTACATGTTCAGCGGGCGCAGGGCGTGGATGTCGGGCATCTGATCGTCCATGCCGTGGGCACCATCACCGTAAGTGGCTGCGGAGGAGGCATAAACAAAGCGTGTTTGATTCGCGAGCGACCACTGGCAGAGCTGCTTGGTGAACTCATAGTTGTTCCGCATCAGGTAATTGGCATCACGTTCCGTGGTGGCGGAGCAGGCACCGAGATGGAGAACGTGGTCAAAGCGGCCGAGCTTGGCGGGGCTGTGCTGCACGGCCTGGAGGAGGTCGTTACCGTCTATGTAGTCGGCGAATTTGAGCGGGACGAGGTTTTTCCACTTCTCGTCGGTGCTGAGGCGGTCACAGACGACGATGTTCTCGCAGCCACGGCGGTTAAGCTCCCAAATGAGAGCGCTGCCGATGAATCCGGCTCCGCCGGTGACGAGGATGCGACTGTCGATGTTTTTCATGCTACCTGTCGGTAGCGGGAAAAGCGGCGGGATTCAAGCCGGAGCTTGGCTACGCGGTCATGGCTTCTGGTTCGTGGGATGAGGCCACGGGTAGCTGTTCACGCCAAAGCGCAGGGTGCAGGAAGATGCCGCGTGGATCCTGCTCACACTCGTCCGCCCAGCCGACAATGGTTTCGATGACGATGGGATGTGGGCATTGAATGGCAGGGTAGAGCCACTGTTGGTCGGCGACGACGAGCTTTGGAATCAAGGCCTGACCGTGATATTCGATTTCCCAGCCGAGCAACAGGGGTTCTTCATCTGTAAAACCAGCAAGACCGAGGGGATGCTCCACCCAGCCGACGAGTCCAGTGCCGTTGAGCACATCCCATATTTCACGCATTTCCAGATCCACCCGCACAGCAAAGCCGCTGGTTTTGGCAGATTCGCCATTCACAGGATCGCGACTGACGAGGCCGAAGAGTATGCTCGAAGGGCAGTTGCCCGGCACAATATCTACCTGAAACCCAAAACGGATCGGATAATCAGGCAGCAGCATGCTTCCATAGCTTTGCACTTGGAAGCCCGCGAAAGCAGGATCGACGGCGGCGGTGGCAATAAGAGACTCCATTGTTTTCTAAAAATTTCAGTTTTATTTATAAAGTGTGCCTTTTTTATCAAAATTTCAAACAATTTATTATAAACTCTTTCTCTCGCGGGTGGATTCATCAAAAAGATATCCACCTTCTGAGTAAGCGGATTGGGTGCCGTAACCGTGACATAATCTGTTTTTTGGCAGGATTCCTTGCGGTGCCAAAGTTGACGAGTCTGCCGCGCTTGATACCTAGTGTTCAACGTGTCTCTCGCCGAAACGACCACCTGCAGCGAAACCGACCTGACGGTCGATTTTCGCGATCAATTCCTCCTCACCTACCAGCATATGCTGCTGTCGCGTGTATTGGAGGAAAAACTCGGGTCGCTCTACCGCGCCGGGGGGCGAATCGTGGGCGGTGTTTACCTCGGTAAAGGCCAGGAGGCGTTCAGTGCAGCGCTAGGCGTTCAGTTACGCAAGGGCAGGGACATCTATGGCCCGCTCATTCGTGATCAGGCTGGGCGCATCGCGTTCGGCGAACCGATCATCGACACCGTGCGCACTTACCTCGGCGCTGTTACGGGTCCGATGCGTGGTCGCGATGGTAATATTCATCGTGGTCGTCCGAAGGAAGGCCACCTGGCGATGATCAGCCATCTTGGCAGCCTGCTGGCGGTCGTGGCCGGTGGCTTGTTCGCACGTCGTCTGGCAGGGACTTTGAAGGACAGCATTGGTGCCACCAGCATCGGTGACGGCGGGACTTCCACCGGTGCTTTCCATGAAGGTCTGAACATGGCCGCAGTGGAAAAACTTCCCATCATCGTCAGCATCGCGAACAATCAATACGCCTACTCAACGCCGAATACGCGTCAGTATGCCTGCGCGAATCTCGTCGATCGTGCGGCAGGTTATGGCGTCGAAGGTGTCGCTGTGGACGCCACGGATCTCGCCGCCTGCCTCAAAGTGTTTCGTGCCGCCGTCGCCCGTGCGCGTGCCGGCGGCGGACCGCAAATGATCGTGGGCTCGCTTCTGCGCCTCGCTGGTCATGGCGAACACGATGACGCCTCCTACGTCCCGGATAAGGCACGTAAAGATCCCGCCGCACGCGACTGTCTCGCCGTTGCCGAGCAATTCACTCTCGACCACGGCTGGATGAATGAAGCAGAAGTCCGCGAACTGCACGAAGAAGTCCGCCGCAACGTCGATCAAACCTTTTCCAAAGTGTCCAAAGAGCCCACTCCTGATCCCTTTAAAGAAAACTGGCAGGCCCTTTCCAGCGCTGATCTTGTGGAGGGTCAGCACGAGGCATGAGCATCACCTACCTCGAGGCCATTCGTGAGGCGCAATACGAGGCCCTCCGCCACGATCCCGCCGTGTTCCTCTATGGTCAGGACATCGCCACCTTTGGCGGTGCCTTCAAAGCCACCAAGAATCTCAGCAAAGAATTTCCCGGTCGCGTTTTTGATTCTCCCATCAGTGAAGACGCTATGATCGGCATGGCCGTCGGTGCCGCCGTGGAAGGCGCACGGCCTATCATCGAAATGCAGTTCGCCGACTTTTCCTCCGTCGGCTTCAATCAGATCATCAATCAGGCCGCCACGCTCTATTGGCGCACGAATGTGCCGTGCCCCATCACCATTCGCATGCCCTCTGGTGGCACGGCGGGCAGTGGTCCGTTTCACAGCCAGTCTATGGAGGCCATCTATGCGCATTATCCCGGCCTCGTCATCGTCACGCCCGCCACCGTCGAAGACGCCTACTGGATGCTGCTCGACAGCGTCACGCTGAACGACCCTGTCATCTACTGCGAGCACAAGTTCTTATATTACCATCTCAAGGCTGATCAAATCGGTGAGCGCGGCCTGCCCATCGGCAAGGCTCGCATCGCACGCCCTGGCCGTCACGCCACCATCGTCACCTACAGTGCCATGGTGCATGAAGCCCTGCGTGCCGCCGAAGAACTTCAGCTCGACGGCTATCAAATCGAAGTCGTCGATCTTCGCTCCGTGAAGCCGATGGACACCGATACCATTCTTGCCTCCGTCGCACGCACCGGGCGTCTGCTGGCTCTCGGCGAAGCCTTCCCATGGGGCGGCGTCACCGCCGAAATCATCGCCCGCGTCAGCAGCGAAGGTTTCCATCTGCTCGATGCCCCGCCCATGCGCTTGAACTCCAAGGACACCCCGATTCCATATCATCCCAATCTCTGGAAGTCGCATCGCCCCACCACCGCCACCATCGCTGCCGCCCTCCGCCGTCTGCTGCGCTATTAAATTTGGCTTCGTCATTCCGTCATTCAACATTCTCGAGATGCCCACCATCCCCATCCTGATGCCCCAGCTTGGCGAATCCATCGCCGAAGCCACCATCATCCGCATTCTCGTCGAGCCAGGGCGCACCGTCGAGGCAGGCAGCGATCTGTTTGAAGTCGAGACAAACAAGGCCACCATGGCCGTCACCGCACCCTGCGCAGGCAAGATCGGTCAAATCGTCGCCACCACGCAGACCAGTTACGCCGTCGGTGCCACGCTCGCCGCGTTTGAAATCACCGACGAAGACGCTCAGTCCCTCGGCTTCAGCAGTGAAGAGCCAAAGCCTGCCGCTGTGACTCCGCGCACCAGCAGCAGCGAGGAAGTCGAAAACCTCCATTTCAAGATCAGCGACAACGACGTCATCTCCACACGTCAACCCACTGTTGAACCCGTCGTCGGCGGCCTGCCCGTTCCTGCAGGTGCCACGGGTGCTAGCTATATCTCCCCACGCATGCGCGCCCGCATGCTCGAACTCGGCTTGAACGCTTCCGACCTCGCCGGCGTTCCCGGCACCGGTGCTGGTGGCCGCGTCACTGTCGAAGACTTCGAAGCCTTCCTCCGCGCTCTTGAACAGCATCGCATGACGCCAGCCTCGCCCATGCGCATCGCCGTTGCAGACAGCATGCGCCGCAGTTGGGCACGACCTCTCGCCACCGTCGGCAGTCCCGTCATGCTCGATGCATTGCTCGCGCATCGCAAAAAAGCCGACCCCAAACCCGGCCCTGCTCTCTACGTCATTCGCGCTCTTGCTCTGGCGCTTGCTGAAAACACCGCCTTCGCCGGACGCCTTGTCGGCAACCGCATCGTCCACCCTCTCGCCATCGACATCGGCTTCGCCGTCGAAGTCGATGACGGCGTCATGGTTCCCACGCTGCGCGAAGTCGAAAAGACCCCGCTCGTCAAGCTGGTGCCCACTTACAACAAACTCGTCGAGCAGGCCCGCTCCCGCCGCCTTCCCAACGACGTCAACCGCCCTGGCATCGCCACCGTCACCAACTTCGGCACCTTCGGCATCGTCTGGGCCACGCCCATTCCGCTGCCCGAGCAAAACCTCGTCCTCGGTCTCGGTGCTGGCAGCAAAGTTCCGCATTGGAGCGACGAAGTGCAGCAGTTCATCCCCGTCACCGAAGCCGAACTCACCCTCAGCTTCGACCACCGCGTCCTCGACGGCGGCGGTGCCGGCCGCCTCCTCAAACGCGTCGCCGATCTCCTGCAAAAGCCTGAGTTGCTCTGATTTACCACCGCTCCCCCGGCTCTGACGGATCAGTCCCATTCTTCCCATCCGTTCTATTCCTCCCATCATCATGCCCACGAAGCACGCCCTTCGCCAGCAAATGCGCGAACGCCTTCGTGCCCTTGATCCAGCCTTCATCGCCAGCGCCAGCCAGCAAATCGCCGTGCATCTCCTTCGTAGCTGCATGCGTCAGCATGCAGAAACCGAGTGTCCCCAGGCCCACGCATTCACCATCGCTCTCTTCGGGGGCCTCAGAAACGAACCCGATCTCCTTCCGCATCTCCTTCCCGCTCTCAATGCCCAAGGAGCATGCTTGGCATTGTTTCAAATCGACTCCAGCGAGCTGCAACCTCGCCAGATTCAATCACTCGACGACCTCCAGCGCGGCCCCATGAACGTCTGGGAGCCCAAGCCCCGCTGCCCGCGCCTCGACATCGCCGCGCTCGACATCATTCTTGTCCCCGGCCTCGCCTTCACCCGCGACGGCGCACGCCTCGGCCGCGGCGGTGGCTACTACGATCGCCTTCTTGCGAATCCCGCTTGTCGCGCCCAACGCATCGCCATTGCCTTCGATCTCCAAATCATCGACCACATCCCCGTCGAAGCCCACGATCAACGCGTCCATCAAATCATCACCGAATCCGGTTTGATCACTCCATCAGTGTTCCATGAGTGAAGATCAGTGGTTCAAAACTTTCAGTTTGCAGTTTTGCGCTCTACACGTCTTGATCGAGGACGAGTAGGAGCACGAAACCGAGGACGATCCACTCGTCCGGCGCTCTGACTCTCCGCCCTTTGCCCTACGCTCTCCGCTCCGCATGAAACAGCTCCTCGAAATCATCCAGTCCGGCACCGCCTACCTGGAGAAACGCAAGATCGAGGAAGCCCGGCTCAACATGGAGCACCTCCTCGCCCACGTCCTCGGCTGCCGACGGCTCGATCTCTACCTCCGCTTCAATGAAACCGTTCCCGAAGCCGAACTCGTCACCCTGCGCGAACTTCTTCGTCGCCGTGGCGAAGGCGAACCACTTCAGCATCTCCTCGGCACCGTCGAATTCTGCGGCCACGAGTTTATCAGCGACCACCGCGCCCTCATCCCGCGCCCCGAAACCGAAACGCTCGTTGAACTCACCCTCAAAAAGTTCGCCTCACCGCCGACGCGGGTGCTTGACATGGCCACCGGGTCCGGCTGCATCGGTCTCAGCCTCGCCAAAGCCTGGCCCTTGAGTGAAATCATTCTTGCCGACATCAGCGAAGACGCCCTCGACCTCGCCCGCCTCAACGCATCGCGCCTCAGCGCCAACATCAAACTCCTGCGCAGCGACCTCTTCGAAAAAATCACCGGCACCTTCGATCTCATCGTCGCCAACCTCCCCTACATCCCCAGCGCTGAAATCCAAACCCTCAGCCCCGAAGTCAAACGCGACCCCGCCCTCGCCCTAGACGGCGGCCCCGACGGCCTCCGCATCATCGAACGCTTCCTCAACGATGCCCTGCCGCACTTGAATCCAAACGCCCTCATCGCCCTCGAAGTCGGCCACGATCAAGGCGCACCCGTCGCCACCCGCTGCACGGAGCTCGGTTATTTGAATGCCGCCACCGCTCCCGATCTCACCGGCATCCACCGCTTCGTTTTTGCCATAGCCCCAGTTCGTGAAACAAACTGCCAGTCTTTCCAATCGGAGACCTGACTTCCTTGGTGCGATTTTTTCCGGTCAAACCAGCAGGTGAGCGACAGTTAACCGCAGCACAGAAGCATGGTTTGATCACAATTTGAGCGGGTAGCTTTACCCATACCCAGTTTTTCAGCACTGAAGCAGGATAGTCGTGTTCACCGAACACTTCACCACACTCCTCTCATGAAAACCTATATTCGCCTTTCTGGAATCTCCGGTTCCTCTGCCAAGCAGCCGTCAACAGTGTCTCTGGCAGACTGGCCGCGCCGTGACAGGCAGAACTATCTGACACGGCCAAACCGCACCTGCATTGTCCTCTCCGGGGACTCACCCTCTGCTGCTGCTCCCGTCCGTTCGGGCTGGCGGCGTTTCTTTTCGCATGCCCGCCGCCTGCGGGATGTGCTGCTCTCTACCGTCGTGTTTGCCACGCTTGCCAACACTGCTTTGGCGCAGCCTAAAAAGAATGAAACCACGGCTGTTGGTCCGCTGACATTAAGTGCAGAACAATTGCAGTGGCTGATTGCCAAAATGACCATGCGGCAAAGTGCCTCGCTAGGTGCGCAGCTCTTGAATCAGAAAAATCAGACAAGCGGTGCAGCGGTACAGAACCAGACCTCGGCTACTCGTAGCAATGCAGCCTCTCCAGCGGTGAAACCGGCGCTCCCTCCAGCGCAGAACAGTGGCGGGAATGTACCCATTGCTTCAGCGGAGTCGCCAGACATGCCGGATATTCGCTTCACCGCCGTCGATGGTCGTTTGGTCGATCTCGCCAGACTGCGTGGCAAAGTGGTGCTGATCGACTACTGGGCGACCTGGTGCGGGCCTTGCATCGGCGAGATTCCGAATGTGGCGAAAACGTACAACCAATATCATGACAAGGGTTTCGAGATCGTCGGCATCTCCTTCGACACCAGCGAGGCTGCGCTGCGGCAGGTGACGCTTGCCAAGGACATGCCTTGGCCGCAATACTTTGACGGCAAAAGCTGGCAGAACACCTTCGGGGTGAAGTATGGCATTCACTCCATCCCCACGATGTGGCTCATTGACCAGCAGGGCAGGATTGTCACGAAAAACGCTCGCGCCAATCTGGCGGAACAAGTGGCGAAGCTCCTACGCCGAACGGTTCTGGCAATGTGATCACGGCGGTTAGCAACACCCCCGCCGCACCTGTGGTTGTGTCGAAGCCTGCGGCACCTGTGGCACCAGCAGAGATGCCAGACATCCGTTTCACTGCCGTTGATGGCCGTGAGGTCGATCTCGCCAGCTTGCGCGGCAAAGTCGTGCTGATCGACTTCTGGGCGACTTGGTGCGGTCCTTGCATGGCCAAGATTCCGAACGTGGTGAATACCTACAACAAGTATCATGAGCAGGGCTTCGAGATCATCGGCATCTTCTTCGACACCAGCAAGGCTTCACTGCAACGCGTGACCCAGGCCAAGGATATGCCATGGCCGCAATACTATGACGGCAAAGGCTGGCAGAATGCCTTCGGCGTGAAATACGGCATCAGGGGCATCCCCACGATGTGGCTCATCGACCAGCAGGGCAGGCTCGTCACGAAAAATGCCCGTCAGAATCTGGCCGGCCAGGTGGAAAAACTTCTGGCAACAGGCGGCGCGAATTAAGCTGGGATAACCAAGTTGCTGAGCCCTCGCTTCACAGCTCCGCCATCCCACCACGCTTGATCCAGTCATTCAACGGCTCGAATTGAGCCATAGCCAGAGTGATGCCGCAGCCAAACGCTGCGGCATTCACGCTTTGCAAATCAAGTGATCCGTTTTCAATGCGCAGCGTCGCAAAACCTTCGGCGTGGCGCTGATACAAGTCCGCATGTTGCTCGATCATCGCGTTTTGTGTTGAGGCTGAATGCATGCTCAGACCACGGAAGTAATGATGGCCGTTGCGTTCCACATGCGAGATGCCGAGCAGGGCCATGACGCTCAAATCTTGCAGCAATGCCACCGGTCCTGCGTTGGCGAGATCTTCGCCACTCAAGATCGGCCCGCCGGGGATGCTGGCGGCGCGTTTTTTCAGCAAGGCGGCGTTGGTGATGCCTTTGACGATGCCTTTGCAGTTCTTGTGGCTCGTGCCGCGATAGCCGAGGTCGAGCGCACGCGGCAGATCGGCCAGGGAGCCGTCGCTTTCATCAATGATCATTCCCAAGCTGTCTCCCACGGCCTCATTAAGCGCCTTGGAGCGATGCAGCGGCTGCTCAATGAGCAGCAGGCTGCGGAACAACGGCGCGAGCGCGGCATCAGCGCTCAGTGTCGCGGCAAAATCACGGAAGCTCGCCAGATCGTAGAACTGTTCGTTGCCATCCAGCGTCGCATGAAAGCCATCGGGGCAGTTCGCGGTGATTACACGCGTGATCTCGCGCAGACGCGGCAGATCGGTCTCCGGCTTGCCGCAGACTTTGATCTTGAAATAGCGCAGACCGTAGGCGCGGATGTTTTCTTCCAGCGTGTAGGGCAGCCCGTCATTCAACGCACCATCCGCCGCCATGAGCGGATCGCCGAGACCGACTGTGTGCCGTGCATGCACGCGTGCCAGTGGCTGCGGTGCGATCACATCCGCGACGCGCATGCCGCGCAGTTCTTCGCGCACGGCACCGAGGTCAATGCCGAGCACGTCGGAGCGCAATACCACATGCAGCGGCTGTCCCAGCGCCTTGCACAGGCCGTCGAGCACCGCACGTTCGATCAAACTCACGCCCAGATTTGCCAGCAGCGGCGGCACCGTTTTCATCTGGGCCCAGTTGGTCTGCTCCTCATACAGATTCTGCCACCAAGTGAAGAAACCCGTCGGCTTTTCTGCCGCCAGCCGTGCAATGCGCGACGCATTCTGAATCACGGCGATCATTTCCGCCAGATCGAGTTCGAAGAGCGTGTCTGGATTCTTCGTGAACCACTTCGGCGGCAAGCCCTCGCTCGCCAGACCACTCACCGCTTTGCCACCGACCTGCATGTTCACGGTCACAAACAAATGCGGTAACGCGTTCATGCTGGCGATCCCATACTTGAATGGAAACCGCGTGTGCATCGGCAGCACATGAAACTGGAAGGACTCGATCGTGAAGGTCATGCCGGACAGGAGCGTCAACGGTCAAGGCGTCAAGCAGTCAAGGATCGCAGCGCTTGACAACCTTAACCTCTTGACGCAGCTCCGCCGCCTACACCAGCACCGCCGGCGACTCTTCTTCCTGTTCCTCGATTTCAGTGAGACGTTCCTGCTGTTCGTCCATGCTTTCGAGGCGTGGACGGTCGGCGGGAGCGTCGAGCTGGAGTTCCTCCACGGATTTGGTCGTGCCGCGAGTGTCCTCGGTCGTCATGCGCACGCCGACGGGCTTGCTGATGCCGAATTCTTGCATCGTCACACCGTAGATCACATCGGCGCGGCTCATGGTGCGCTTGTTGTGGGTGACGATGATGAATTGCGAGTTGTCGATGAACTTGTCGAGCATCTTCAAGAAGCGGCCGATGTTGGTTTCATCGAGGGGGGCGTCCAACTCATCCAACACGCAGAAGGGGCTGGGCTTGACCTGATAGATCGAGAACAGCAGCGCCACGGCGGTCATGCTGCGCTCACCACCGGAGAGGAGGCTGATGGTTTGCAGCTTCTTGCCCGGCGGCTTGGCGATGATTTCAATGCCGGACTCCAGCGGATCGCCCTCGTCAATGAGCATGAGGTCGGCCTTGGCCTGGGCACCGAAGAGTTCGCGGAAGTTGTCGTGGAAGAAGCCGCGCACCTGCGTGAACGTCTCGACGAACATGATCTTCGTGGTCTCGTTGATCTTCGCGATGACCTGGAGCAGTTCGTCCTTCGACTTGACGAGGTCGTTGTGCTGCGTGTCGAGGAAGTTGTGGCGCTCTTCGAGTTCTTCGAACTCCTGAATGGCATCCAGATTGACCGGTCCGATGCCTTCGAGCTTCTGACGCAGTTCATAGACCACCTCCATCACGAAGGCCCAGTCGGGCTGAGCTTCCTCGCCGGGGATGACGATGTTTTCGAGGTCTTCGTCGTCATCGCGATTGGAGATTGCAGGAACAACGTGTTCTTGGGGTTCCTCTGTGGTGTCGGCTTGATCTGACGAATCAGACACCTCGGACGGCGTTCCATCTGACGTGGTCTCAGCAGCGTTCGCCGCAGCCTTCTTGCCACGGCTGCGATTTTTCTTCTGCTCCTCGATGGTGACCATGAGCACATGGTAATCAGGCTCGAAGGCATCGATGTGGAAGCTGTAGCGCTCTTGAACCTGATTGATGAGGTTTTCGAGGCGGAGATCGACGCGTGTCAGCGCAACTTCGGCGCGGTTGCGCGATTCATTGAGGCCGTTGTAGCTCTGACGCAGCTGCGTGAGCTGAGTTTCGAGCTGGCTGACCTGCTCGAACAATCCGGCGCGTTCTTCGGTGCGGGCTTGCAGATGTTCTTCGATGGCGGCGATGGCGCCGCGTTGGGATTCAATCTGTTCCTGGAAACGGGCGTTTTCGGCATCGCTCTGCTGGATGCGGACGCGCCAGGTGTTGATCTCCTCGGCGAAACGATTCATGCCAGCCTGCAATTCCTGCAAGCGCACCCCGAGCGGAGCCTTCTGACGTTCGATGGAATACAGTGCGCTCTGTTCGAGGGCGAGTGCGGTGCGGAGTTCGTTGAGTCGCTCGCTGGATTCGAGTTCGCGACGGAGGAATGACTCCATTTCGAGTTCGAGTTCACCTTCGCGGACACGGGAGGATTCAAGCTGCTCCTGAGCGATGGCCGCGGCCTCGCGGAGCTGATTGATCTGACTTTCAGAACCACCGATGCGCTCCTGGATCTGGTTCTGGTCCCACTCGACGCTTTCGAGCTTCGCGGTGGCTTGTTGCAGCGCACGCTGGACGACGCTGATCTTGCCTTGGAACTGCGAGAAGCCTTCACGCGCACGCTGGCTCTGCTCCCGGAGGGAAACTTCCTCGCGCTGCATGTCTTCGAGCTGGGCGCTGACGGCTTTCACCGCGTCTTCCTTCTCCATGAATTGAAGTTCAAGCGCCTCGACCTCGGTGCGGAGCTGCCGCACTTCGGCCTCACGGCGAAGCGTGGAAGAGCCTTCTTCCTTGCTGGCACCGCCGTTGATGATGCCATCGGTGGAGATGAACTCACCGCGCATCGTGGCGATGGCGAGGTGCGGCATCTCACGCTTCAAACGTAGCGCGGTGTGCAGGTCATCGACGATGATCACGTTGTGCAGCAGGTGGTCGATGAGGCTCTGCACGCCGGTTTTGACGCGGACTTTGTCCGTGGCCCATGCAATGGCACCGGCGGGCATGAGTTCGCGATCCGCAGCGTTGCGCAGATTGCAGAAGTCATGCGGCACGAGCGACGCACGGCCCATCTTGTGATCGGTCAGGCGGTCGATGATCTGCGCGGCGAGTTCGCTCTCGGTGAGCAGCACCGCTTGCAGATGATCTTTGAGCGCGGCTTCGATGGCTGGAATGAAATCGGGATCGACTTCGATGCTGGAAGCTAGCAGACCGCGAACGCCGGTGGAATAAACCTCCGGATTGTCGAGGCCGCTGAGGACACTCTGCGTGCCGGAGGAGAGACCTTCGCCTTTTTGCAGCAGTTGTTCGAGGATTTCGAGGCGTGACTTGCGCTGGGTGAGGTTGCGCTGGAGGTCGTTGAGTTCGTTGTTCATCGCGTCGCGCTGGCGGCGGCGCTCGATGATCTCGCGGGCGCAATCCTTGGCCTTCTCGTCGAGTTGATTGCGCGTTTCTTCGAGTTCCTGGATGCTGCGTTGAAGCTCGTCGAATTCGATCTGGCTGGACTCGCGGGCCTGCGCGGCGGTTTGACGATCATGTGCGAGAGACTCGAAGCGCTGACGGTCGGTGGAGATTTGATTGCTCAAGGACTGCGCACGAGCCTCGCTGGCGGCCATCTGGCCTTCGAACTGGCGAATCGATTCGCGGATGGCGCGGCGGTCGCTTTCGAAACGGCTGCGCTCGGGCAGAATGCTCTGATGAACGCTCGAGTGCTCGTTCATCGCGAGTTGGCGTGTCTGAATGTTGTCGGTGATCGCGAGAAGCTGTTCATCGGCATTGGCGAGATCGCGGCGGGCCTGATCGAGCAGTTCTTCGTTGGCAGCGATTTGTTCTTCGTTCTGACGGATGCGGCCTTCGAGTTCCTCGCTGCGCTCCTTGTTGAAACCGATGCGGCCTTCGGCGCTCTGCATCTGCGAGCGGAGTTCCTGGGCCTGCTGACGTGCCTGGCTGATCTGCGATTCGAGCGCGTGGTAGGCTTCACGCGTTTGTGCTGCCTCCGTTTCGGCGGCTTGCAGCTTGCGCTGCAATTCTTCGATCTGATTCGCCATCACGCGCACCTGCGTTTCGGCCTCGGACTTCTCGCCGCTGAACTCCGTGTATTGTTTGTGCGCGAGGTGGGTGTCGAGCAGCCGGGTGTCTTCGAGCAAGGTCTGATAACGGCGCGCCTTAGCCGCCTGACGCTGCAAGGTGCCCATCTGACGCTTCACTTCGGCGACGATGTCGGCCACGCGAAGCAGATTCGCCTCGGTGTATTCGAGTTTGCGCAGCGCTTCCCGCTTCTGCGATTTGAACTTGGTGATGCCAGCGGCTTCTTCAAACACCGTGCGGCGGTCTTCAGGCTTGGAACTCAGAAGCATGTCGATCTGGCCCTGCGCCATGATCGAGTAAGCGGCGCGACCGATGCCAGTGCCGGCGATGAGATCGTGGATGTCCTTGAGGCGGCAGACCGTGTTGTTGAGGCGGTATTCGCTGCGACCATCACGGAACACGCGGCGTGTCAGCGCGACCTCATTGAAATCGACCTTCAGCGACTCTTCGCAATCCGCCATCGTGAGCGTGACTTCGGCAAGACCCACGGGCTTGCGTTTGTCGGTGCCGTTGAAGATGACGTCGGCCATTTCATCGCCACGCAGCGCCTTGGCAGAGGTTTCACCGAGCACCCAGCGAATGGCATCAACGACGTTCGATTTGCCGCAGCCGTTCGGGCCGACGATGCCGGTGACGCCTTTGTGGAATTCAAAGTGGGTCTTGTCCGCGAAGGACTTGAAGCCGTGAAGGGTGAGGCTCTTGAGATACATGATGGAAAAGGTCGAAGGACGAATGTGGAATGACGAATGCCGGGAAAAAGAAGTGCTGAGGTGGATTGAACCATTCCATGCCCCCTGCCCGCAAGAACGAAGGCCATTTTTCCCTTATCTTGGGCTTAGTTAGGACTTCCGAAGCAAGATGTGGGATTTTCTGACCGCCAAAAGCTGTGAATAAACGCGGTGGCTGTGAACAAGTTTCAATACACCGCTTTGCGATGAAACAGGAAGCTCTCAATCAACAGCAAGGCGAGTGCGAGCCAGATCAAGCGCTTGGACCAGGTGCTAAAGGCTGAGGCGGTGATGATGGGGGCTGCGGGCTGGCTGGAAAGGGTGGTGTCGGCAGGAAGGGCGGGTAGATTGGTTTCGGTGTCGGAGATCAAGGCGCAGGCACCACTGTGATCGCCGCTTTCCCATGCGCCGATGCGATTGAGGGAGAGCAGGCCATTGGCGGGATAGTCGGAGGCTTCGATGAAGGCATCGCCATCCCAGGCGTGCCATTGCACGAGGCTGCTGGCATTGAGCATCTCGCCAGTGTGCAGCGTTCGCGTGTCAGCGAGGGCTTCGCTGTTTTCCGCGCACCAGTATAGAGCGTTGCCGAGGATGAGCGGAAAAGAAGGGAGCAGGGCGAGCTGCTCGGACTGCGAAGGCGAGAAGGCGGTGACAACGATGCGCTGGCCGTTTGATTCACCGGCAGCGAGCACGGGTTCGGTGCCGGCGATCCACAATGGCTCTAGTGATGCGGGAAGATCGAGCACGGTGGTTTGCGTGACGGCGATGCGACTGCTGCTGGCACGGAAAAGCACGGGGTGATCAAGCTGCACGGCGCGCACGCTGTCGTGCGGCAGGCCTTTGAGCGGACGTGAGTGCAGCGGGCCGGAACTGGTCAAAGGTGTGAGCGCGATCACGGGACGATCTGTGGGCCATTCTTTCGGCAGCCAGTTTTCGAAGACATAGACATCAGGCTGTTCCTTCGGCGGCCAT
>CANIZT010000053.1 GCA_947471905.1 Verrucomicrobiaceae bacterium | reverse complement strand
TTCCCGCGAACATCTTCGTCCACTGCCTCGTCACACCACACCCATGAAAAACACACTCGCCCTCACCCTCGCCGTCGCACTTGCCCTCGGCGCTTCGTTTACCGCCACCACCAGCGCTCAAGACGCCGGTAAAGTGGACTTTGAGAAGCAAATCCTCCCTATCCTGAAGGAAAGCTGCTTCAAATGCCATGAGAAGGAGCACGAAGACAACGGCAAGATGAAGAAGCCCAAAGGTGGCCTTCGCCTGGATGGCGCGGCCGTCATTATCAAGGGCGGCAAAGAATATCCTGATGAAAACGTAGTCGCTGGCAAGCCAGACGCCAGCTGGCTTGTGAAGACCATGCTGCTGCCAGATACAGACGACATGGCTATGCCACCAGAAGGCAAAGGCGACCGCATCACGCCTGCCAACATCGACCTGGTCAAGAAGTGGATCACTGAAGGCGCGAGCTTTGGTGCTTGGAAAGGCGTTGAATAATTTTTTGTCACCACATCTTACCACGGAGGGCGGAGCCTTGGCTCCGCCTTTCTTTTTCCCCTCATGAATACTCCCTTTCGCTTCACCACTTGCCGGGCCGGATCTGAACCCGTGCTCAAGCGTGACATCGCCACACACTTTGCCGGTGAACTCACGCCAGCGTTCATGAAGCCGCAGTTCATCACGTGGAAAGTGCGCAGTCCAGGCTTTAGCCCACCGCGAACCCTCAGTACCTTTGCCCGTGTCAGCGGCACTTCCGTTGGCCTCTGCAAAACCATTATTGAAGTCGTCGATCAGGCCCGCAACATCACCAAGCAAACGTTGCGACTCCACGTCTTTCCCCGCATCACCAACGAAGACGGTGTGGAAGCCGCCACCTGGCAGCGCATCAACGCCATCCATGCCGAAATCACCCGCGCACTCCTTCAGGCCGGCGTCCAACTCGAAACCCGGCTGCCTTACGCTATTGGCGATTTGATTCTCGACGTCATCGTCGGTGAAACCGATGCCGAACCACTCTTCCTTGGCCTGCATGAGCATCAAGCCAGTTCACACATCCAGCCCGGCGGACTGCCACACATTACTTTGCCGGAAAACGTGCCCTCGCGTGCCTGGCTCAAGTTTGAGCAGGCGCTCGCTTGGCGTGGTTGGGACCAGCTCGATCTAAGCGGCCAAACTGCGCTCGACATCGGTTGTGCACCCGGCGGAGCCACCTATGCGCTCCTTCAGCGCGGCATGAACGTTCTCGGTATTGATACCGCCGAGATGGACCCACGCGTTCTTCAAATAGCCAAAACCCAAGACGTCCGCTTCGATCATTGGCGCACCGCCGCAGGCAGGATCAATCTCACCGCCCTACCCCAGGAAGTTGCTCTTATCCTGTGCGACATCAATCTCGCCCCACCCGAGGTGCTACCACAGATCGCACGCATCCAAGACAGCGTTCAAGCCCGCAGACTCATCCTCACCATCAAACTAAACACGCCCGCTCTCGAAGACCGCGCCCACGAATTCATCGACGCCATCCGCGATTGGGCACCTGCTCCCGTATTTGCCACACAACTCGCGGCGAACCGGCGGGAAATCTGCGTTTGTGCTGGTTAAGCACGCAGCGGCACCACTTTGCGGTCTAAATCATGCACGGCGTGAATACGGCGCACCGTGCCACTGCGGGAGCGCATCAAAATGGAGTGCGTTTCGACACGATGGCCAAATAGACGGCAGCCGGGCAGCAATGGACTGTCGCTGATGCCGGTGGCGCAAAAGAGAGCACTTTCGCCAACAATCAGTTCATGCACATGGAACACTTGGTTCATTTCAGAAGCGGGAGTTTGCGCCGCGACTTCGGCACGATGTGCCTCATCATGGAACCACATCCGCATCTGCATATCCCCACCGAGGCATTTCAACGCGGCAGCGGCCAAGATGCCTTCGGGTGAGCCGCCTATACCGACGTAAAGATCGCAAGTAGATTCAGGCATTGAGGGTGCCACGGCGGCGGCGATGTCACCATCCGTAACCATGCGCAATGCAGCGCCGCTGCGGCGGATTTGATCCACGATGTCGTGATGACGCGGACGGTCCATGGTGGAGACGACAAGGTCGCGCTCACGCTTGCCCAGCGCCTCGGCCACGAAACTGATGACCTCTTGCAGCGGCATGTCGAGGAAGCAGCGATCGCCCCTGCCCTCTAGCGCTTTCTTCACGGCAGGACCGTAGGCGATCTTGTGGCTGTAGAAACTGGGGATGCTTTTCATCGCACACGGTGCGCCATCAGGAATCTGTGCGGCGGCGATGACGGAGATGCTGTTGGGCAGGCCTTTCGCGATGTTGCTGGTGCCGTCGATTGGATCGAGAGCGATGTTGAAACGCGGTGAGCCATCGCGCCATGTGCCGAGGTGTTCGCCGACGAAAATGCCTGGCGCGTTGTCCTTGATGCCTTCGCCAATGACGACTTCGCCACGAATGTCGAGAATGTCGAACACGCCATAGATCGCACTGCACGCCGCGCCGTCAGCGAGTTCCTTTTCACCACGCCCAAGCCAGTGAATGGCCTGCAAGGCGGCGTTTTCGGTGGCGCGGACAAATTCGAACTCGAGAACGCGTTCAAGGTCGTGCGCACTGCGGAGCGGAGGAAGGCTGGTGGACATGGCTGCTTAATGTTGAATGACGAATGTCGGAATGACGAACGAAAGAATCGCTACTTTTGGCATTTGGGGCAGAAGAAGGTGGAGCGCTGCCCCTGGACGATGCGTTTGATCTTCGATGCGCAGACGCGGCAGGTCTCGTCGGCGCGATCATAGACGCGCAGGGTGCGCTTGAAGTAACCCGGTTCGCCGCTCTCGTTCACAAAGTCTCGCAGCGTCGTACCGCCCATCTTGATGGACGCTGCCAGTACTTTACGAATGGCTTTTACCAGCTTTTCAAGCTGTGGGCGCGTAACTTTGCCCGCCGCTTTCCTCGGATTAATGCCAGCCATGAACAAAGCCTCGCTGGCATAGATGTTGCCGACTCCCACGACGATATGCGCATCCATGATCACCTGTTTGATCGCGGCGGCTTTGCCTTTGCAGGCGGCGTGCAGATGCGCCGTGGTGAAATCGTCTCCAAGCGGCTCAGGACCGAGATCTTTGAGCAATGCATGCTGCATGGCATCGCCCCCAATCCACAATGCAGCTCCGAAACGGCGTGGATCGTGCAGACGGAGTTGCTTACCGGACTCGAGCGTGATGGCGAGGTGATCGTGCTTTTTGAATGGTGTTTCCGGCGGCAGCACCCGCAGATTGCCGGACATGCCGAGATGGAGCATGAGCGTGCCTTTGGCGGTGCCAAAGAGCATGTATTTGGCCCGCCGCATGCCGGAGTCGATGCGGCATCCTTCGAGTTCGTGAATCGTATCCGGCACCGGCCAGCGGAGCCGTTTGTCCCGCACGATCACCTCACGCACGCGTTTTCCGATCACATGCGGAGAGACACCGCGTAGCGTGGTTTCGACTTCAGGCAATTCAGGCATGGCGCGATATGTCGCATGGCGGTGAGCACGCAATGTCGAATTCATGCCGTGCGCAGATTGCTAGGCATGATGCACGGTGCAATAATTCCTTCCATGAGCACTCTTCTCTCTACCCGGTATCGCAACGCCTTCATCACGGGAGCCAGCGCAGGTCTTGGACGGGCGTTTGCTGAAATGCTGCTAGCACAAGGCGTGGAAGTTTGGGGAACGGCACGTGATCCAGCGCGTTTGATGATGCATGAGCACTTTCATGCCGTGGCACTGGAACTCGGTGATGGCGTCGCGGCAGAACGTGTGTTTCTCGCCGCAGAACAAGCAGCAGGCGGGTTTGACATCGTCATTAACAACGCAGGTTTTGGTGTGTTTGGGGCGTTTGCGCACACGGACTTCGCAGTATGGGAAGAGCAGTGGCGCATCATGCTGATGAACACCGCACGACTCAGTCATGCAGCGTTGAAAGGCATGCTAGCTCGCAAACATGGTGCAATAGTAAACATCTCTTCGCTCGCGGGTGAATTTGGCATGCCCTACCAAGCGGTTTATAACAGCGTGAAAGCCGGACTCTCCGCACTAAGCGAGAGTTTAATGTGCGAGCTGTGCGGCACTGGCGTGATCGTAATCGACTTTCGTCCAGGCGACTATCTCACCGAGTTGGAAGGCGCGCTACGACATCCGCCGCAAGCGGCGACGCTACGTGATGATGCAGTGAACACCCAGCGCATGGCACGCACTTGGGAGACATTTGTGAAGATGATGCGTGCCAGCCCACCACCAACACACGCAGCAGAGCGGCTACGGCACGCCTTGCAACGCGGACGTAATGCCACGGTTCGCAGTGGGATGTTTTTCCAAGCGATCGCCGGTCCATTCCTAGCACGCTTTGCCTCGCTGGCGCTGCGTCGGCGCATCCAAGAAAAGTATTTCGGCTTGTGATTAAATGATCGCAAGTTCCTTGCCGATCTTGGCAAATTTCTCCAAGGCAAAATCGATCTGTGCAAAGGTGTGCGTGGCCATGAGGCTGACGCGCAGCAGTTCCTCGCCAGGTGGAACACCTGGCGGGATGACGGGGTTCACGAACACGCCTTCATCTTGCAGGCGTTTGGTAAAGACGAATGTCTTCATGATGTCATGCACATACACCGGCAAGATCGGCGTCTCGGTGGCACCGAGCTTGAAGCCGAGATCAAGGAGGCCCTGCTTCATGCGTTTCGTATTGTCCCAAAGTCGGGTCATGCGTTCCGGTTCGGCGATCATGATACGGAGAGAAGCAAGCGCTGCAGCAACATTGGCCGGACTCATGCTGGCGCTGAACACCAGAGGCCGTGAGTGATGCCGGAGATAATCAATCGTCGAGGCATCACCGGCAATGAAACCGCCGAGGCTGGCGAGCGATTTGCTGAAGGTGCCCATGATGAGATGCACGTCGTCAATGAGGCCGAAATGCGAAGAAGTGCCGGAGCCGTGCTCACCCAGCACGCCAATGCTGTGTGCGTCATCCACCATGACGGCTGCATTGTACTGTTTCGCGAGTTCCACAAGCTCGGGCAGCTTGATGATATCGCCCTCCATGCTGAAGACCCCATCCACGACGATGAGTTTGGGGGCTTCCGCTGGCAGCAGCGACAGGCGACGGCCTAGCGAGCTCATGTCGTTGTGGGAAAACAGGAATGTCTTGCCCGGCGCCATCTGACATCCTGCGGCAAGGCTCGCATGATTCGCCCGGTCGGCTAAAATATAATCATCCCGACCAACGATGGCGCTGATAACGCCAAGATTGACCTGAAAGCCCGTGCTGTAGAGCAGCACTGCTTCCTTCTTGATCCATCGCGCCAATTCTTCCTCAAGCTGGACATGAATATCGAGCGTACCGTTGAGGAAACGCGAACCGGCACAGCCACTGCCATATTTTTGCACCGCAGCAATGACCGCCTCCTTGATCCGCGGATCATTGGTGAGGCCAAGATAGCTGTTCGACCCCAGCATTAGAACTTTCTGCCCATTGATCACCACCTCGGTGTCCTGCGCGGAAGAAATCTCCCGGAAGAACGGATACAAACCCATGGCCCGCACTTCATCGACGCTACGAAAGTTGCGAGCCTTATCGAACAAGGGCGGTTGACTTGGCATGGAATTCATCGTGGCGATACTCTCGAAGAGTAAAACGGGCAGAGTGCCACTGGATTAACTTATGTCCACGATCACCCGGCTCGATGCCGAAGTTTATACCCTCCCTGATTCCAAAGCCTGC
Source organism: Verrucomicrobiaceae bacterium (assembly GCA_947471905.1). GTDB lineage: Bacteria > Verrucomicrobiota > Verrucomicrobiia > Verrucomicrobiales > Verrucomicrobiaceae > Prosthecobacter. Next base: position 11,886 of record CANIZT010000053.1, on the reverse strand, counting down.
TCTAGAGCACGCCAGGCGAGCATGGCACACTTCACACGCTGAGGGAATTTTTGCACACCTTCGAGGAGGACGAGTTCGCCTAGTGAGTCTTCATCAGTGGGCGTGCCGTCTCCCATGACGAGGCGACGGAAGTCCTCACGCATGGCGGCAGCCTTTGCTTGCGACTTGCCTTTGATCTTCTGCGTCATCATCGAGGCGCTAGCCTGGCTGATGGCGCAGCCCTGACCGGTGAATTTGAGATCATCGATGTTTTGACCGTCTTCGGACAAACGCAGCCAGACGTCGATCTCATCACCGCAGGAAGGATTGTCCCCATGCGCATGCAGGCAGGGTGGCGGAATCTCACCGTGATTGCGTGGATTGCGCGAGTGATCGAGGATCACCTGCTGGTAGAGATCACGGAGGTCGTCAGAAAGAGGCATCAAGTGAAGAATTTACGTGCGGCGAGCAGCACTTCGACCAGTCGATTGATCTCTTCAATCGTGTTATAAAAATAAAAACTGGCACGGGTGGTGCCGGGAACTTTGAAACGCTTCATCAGCGGCTGCGTGCAGTGATTACCACCCCGCATGGCAATGCCATAGGTGTTGGCGTATTCAACGAGGTCGTGCGGATGGGCAAAATCGAGGTGAAAAGCCACCAGAGATCCCCGGTGACCAGATTGAGGCCCAAGAATGCGGATGCCTGGCACCTCGCTCATGCATTGCATGGCGTAGTTCGAGAGATTCGTGTCGTGGCGCTGAATATTTTCGAGGCCGATGGCTTCGAGGTAGTCGATGGCCGCGCCAAGACCGATCACACCCGCAATGTCAGGGGTTCCAGCCTCAAAACGATGGGGTGGCTCTTTGAAGGTGCTGCCCTCGAGGGTGACCGAAGCGATCATCTCGCCACCGCCGTGCCAAGGGGGCATGGCTTTGAGCAACGCATAGCGTCCATACAAAACACCAATGCCTGTCGGTGCACACATCTTGTGCCCAGAGAAGACAAAAAAGTCGCAGCCGATATCCAACATATTTACCGGCATGTGCCCGGTGCTTTGCGCACCATCAAGCAAAGTCACCGCACCCACGGCTTTTGCCTTCGCACAAAGTTCACGCGCAGGATTGATGGTTCCGAGAGAGTTCGAGATGTGAACGAAGGCAAAGAGCTTCACCTGCTCGGTAAGCAACATTTCAACGGCAGCGGTATCGAGTGTACCGTCATCAAGCACGGGAATGTGCTTCAATGTGGCACCAGTGCGCTGCGCTAGAAGCTGCCAAGGCACCAGATTACTGTGATGCTCCATACCAGTGATGAGAATGACATCACCCGAACGAAGATTCTGAACGCCCCAAGTGTTCGCAACGAGATTGATGCCCTCTGTGCATCCACGCGTAAAAATAATCTCATCCTCAGTCGCCGTGCCAATAAACCGAGCGACTTTTTTCCTAGCTGCCTCAAACGCATCTGTCGCTCTAGAGCTTAGTTCGTGCAGCGCCCGATGGACGTTCGAGTTATCGTGTTGGTAATAGTGAGACAGCGCATTAATCACCGCTCGAGGTTTCTGGCTACTGGCTGCGCTGTCGAGATAAACCAGCGGGTGACCATTCACCTGCTGATCGAGAATGGGGAAATCTGAGCGGATTCGGTGCCAGTCCATGACACTAACGTGCCGCCATATTCTGAGGCAACGCAGCATTGCCTGCTACACGCCCAACATAGGCACTATGGCTTTCAACCTTGCGGCCGCGATTCTGGATTGCTTCAGGTGTCTTTACAGCAGGGAAATCGCTTTCAGCAAAGAAACCCATAAAAGCTGAGCCAGCCTCATCCAGCATGCGCACTGGAAAGCTGTTCATTAATCCACCCAGAGTTCCGCAACTGGTAAAGCTGGCAGAAAACAGGACACAAAGGGTGAGTCGGAGAGGTAATTTCATTTTTTCGTGTTTATCATGCACTGCTAAATCTGTAAACAACAAGATGCTCAGCGGGATACCACTTGGGCTGCTGAAAAGGCTGACACTGTTGTTTTGGCGACATGGCGTCCACTTCCAGCAACCTGCCTACCTCGTTCCTCAAGCGTCGATGAGGCTTGTCTGACTGTGGCATCTTTACTGTTATCAGCCAAAAGCAAATAATAGGGTGCTAATCGCAACGCTGTGCCAATGAGCCCACAGTTGCTAAGCAACAAACAGGTCATCAGGGCAAGTAGCAGCCGGCTAATTAAAGACATTAATCCTTCATATCATGGCGTAACCAAAGAGTAAACCTTTTTGATCCTTGGTCTATTGTCTGAGCTAGACAAAAAGAACAACTGCAGCGCCTGTATCATGGGATTAAAAAAGTAACACCAACTTTTAAACCGCCACCGGCATCACCACTGGGACACCACCCTGTCGAGCCGAAAGCAGGCACGCATCCAGCACACGCTGGGTTTGCAGAGTGATCTGCGGCCAATGCGAGTCAATCTGGCCTGACAGCACCCGTTTGGAGAAAGCTTGGAACAAACCCGCCTCCTGTGAGCCCGGCGCGTTGCTGCTTGGTTCATCGAGGGATTCGGCTTGAACTCCGGCATGCATGTCAAAGCGGCAGCCATTAATCACGAAATCGGAACGCGTCAGGTTGAACTGTGTCTGCGCCCCGGAAAACGGCAGCACGAAGTCAGACACCTGCAAAAGACCCTGATTCCCGCTGACAACGGCCCACTGCGCATTCGTGGTGGTGAAAGAGCAGTAGAAAGAGGCGGAAGTGCCGCTCGCAAAGGCCAGAGTGCCGGAGAATTCGAGCGGAACCGGCGGGGTATCCGGGGATTGCCGCGTTTCGGCATGGATGCGTCCGGTCACCTGCACCGGTGTGCTGTAGCGCATCGCCCATAGGGTAAAACGCAGGCAATACCAGCCCAGATCACCCAGGCAGCCAAGCGGTTCCAACGCGCCATGCGTACGAATGTTCGTACGCTGAAACTCCGCATCGCTCATGAAACTGAATTGCGAGGCGATGTTACGAATGTTGCCCACCTCCTGGTCCAGGACCTCGCGCATCCGCTGCAAACGCCGCCCGTGCATGAACATCACGCCATCCATGAACTGTACGCGATGCTGTTCACATACAGCGATGATTTCCTCCACCTCGCCGGCATGGCGGCCCACTGGTTTTTCCACCAGCACATGCTTCCCGGCCTGCGCCGCGCGAATGACCCATTCCTTCCGCAAACCCGTCGGCAATGGAATATATACTGCGTCGATGTCCGTCCGCGCCAACAGCGCCTCATAGCTTCCCATCGCCTCGGGCACTACCGCATGGGGTGCGCTGGCCTGGCATTCGTCGATGAATGCCTGCGCCCGCATCAATTCACGACTGGCGACAGCCACAAGTGTCGCATTTCCGGCATCGCGGATCGCTTGCCAATTTTTTCGCGCAATGAAAGCGGCACCCAGGATGCCCCAGCGACAGTGGTTGTTCGTCATAAGCGTTCAGAAAAAGCAGATTCACTTCCGCCACAGCCACTTCATCGCCTCGGGGAAAATGCTCGCGCCATGCTTGCTGTTATGTGATCCATCACCAAACGTGAAGGTGTAATCGTACTGCTGGTAGGCCAGCGCTTTGGCCATCTGCTGATTCGCCAGCGGCCAGTTGCCATAGGGATTGTCGAGATCGCTACTACCGTCTTGCAGATAGACACGCAGCGCCTTGCGCTCCGTCAGACGGATGATCGAAGGATACACATGCCCGCCAGCGAGGTCGACGTAACTGCCGATGGTGGAGAAGACCTTGCGAAACTTGTCTGGCCGCTCCCACGCCACAGTAAAAGCGCAGATCGCTCCGCTGCTTGCGCCGGCGATGGCCCAGCCTTCGGGATTGTCCGTCAGCTTGTAGTCCTTTTGAATCTGCGGGATAACTTCTTCGAGCAGGAAGCGGGCATACGTGTCGCCAAGCGTGTTGTATTCCTTGCCGCGGTTGTTGTTCTTCCACGCACTCGGTGGCTTTGTGTCGCCACTATGACCGGGATTGATGAAAATCGCGATCGTGGGCTGCATTTCGCCGCTGGCGATGAGATTGTCGAACACCATCGGCACCCGCCATGCGCCCTTCGCGCCGACGTAATCATGCCCATCTTGAAAAACCATCAGGTTCGCCGGTTGTGCTGGTTTGTACTGCACAGGCACATAGACCCACCAGTCACGCTTCGTGCCCACATAGATTTTCGACTCATGCACCGGCATCGGAATCACCTTCCCCTTCGGCACCGCTGGATTCTCCTGCGACAACGGCCCCAACTTGCAATCATCCACCGCGTGGGATGGAAGGGTGATAGCGATCAGCAGGGCAAAAAGAAGGCGTAGCAGCATGGTCGCGAATCATGAGGATTGGCCTCATGAGCGTCAAGAACGATCGCAACTGCGGCGGCTTTACTCGGGGGACTCATCATCAGTCTGATGTGATCAACCTGTCGGAGAGGCCATCACCCGCCTTTATCAATAACGGCAACACCACGACCACCTCGGGCCTGAGGGTGAGTAATCCGCCAGCCTGAGCGAATTAGAGCAACTCGCAAAAAAACTCAATGATCTGACCAAGTCGCTGTGGGACTGGCAAAACAAGTCCGATGCAAGGTTTCCTTTGCTGAAACCAATGCACCGTCTAATATGAACGTCCCATGAATCCAGAGGTGCAAAACATTGTGACCGCAGGCAAACTCCCTGCCGCCGACGGCGAAAAACTTTCCAAACTCGAACCTGGCACGATCGCTGTGCATAAAAGCTGGGGCGTCGGCAAGATCGCCGCTTGGGATTTGCTGGGCGACCGCCTCATCATCGACTTTGAAGACAAACCCGGCCACCCTCTGAAGCTCTCCTTTGCCATCACCTCCTTGGAGATAATTCCTAGCGATCACCTCCTAGCCCGTCGTCTCACCGATCTGGATACACTCAAGGAGATGGCTGCCAAGAACGCTCCAGGACTCGTTGAACTCGCGCTCAAGAGCAGCGGCAATTCCCTGCACCTTGACGCTCTGGAACGTCTGCTCAAGGGCCGCATTATTGCCGACGCGGATTACAAGAAGTGGTGGGAAGGTGCCAAGCGTGCACTCAAAACGCACCGCCACATCGTTGTTCCAGCCAAGCGCACCGAAAACCTCGTGCTGCGTGACCAGGCGGAAAACGCCGGCACGCAGATGGTAAAGGCCTTCCTTGCCGCACGTGATTTGAAGACCAAGCTCGCCACGCTGGCCAGCATCCAGAAGGACATCGATCTCTTCAGTGATCCCAAGACCGAACTCATCCCCGTCTTCCAAGATATCTCCGACTCCGCCCGCAAGAGCGTGAAGCTTAACCTCAAAGAATGCCTGCAACTCCTGCTCGCCCGTGACGAACTCGTCGAGAACCTCGCGGCCACGGCCCCGATGGGTTCCATGAAGATCTCCGACCTCATCGTGGAGACCAAGGAGGTGCTCGCGGATGCTATCAAAAGCCTCTCCGCCGGTTTGCTGGGCCGCATTTACCGCGCCTTCCCGGAAGCCTTCCCAAATCGTGCCTGGGTACCAGAAATCCTGCATCACCTCACCAAAACCGGTGGCCGTGCCGTGGCGGAGATAGCCACTGTGCTCGATGCGAATGATGAGCTCGACGTGCTCGCCGAGGCGCTGAAAAAATCCCTGCGCAACCGCATGCTCTCCGCCGACCTCCTCATCTGGATGGCCCGGGAGCGCAAAGGCCTCGCGGAGTCCGTCTTCGACATCGACCTTGGTCATGCCATCCTCGGCGTCATCGAAAGCGACCACATGGAAGGCGGTCCGAAACGCACCGGACGCCTTCAGGACATCCTCTCGGATGACAAAACCCTGCTCGGCGAAATGGTCGCCGACGCCGAAGAAGAAGACGTGCGCCTCCTTGCCAAACGCCTTATCAACGGCTCCCTCTTTGACGAACTCACCCGCCGCTCACTGATGGCCCGCATCATCAAAGTGCGTCCTGAAATGGAAGCCATGATGGATGAAAACGCCGGCCCACGTCAGGACGACTCCCTCATTGTTTCCTGGGCCAGCCTGGAAAAGAAAAAGGCCGAACTCGAAGACCTCGTGAACGTGAAGATTCCCGACAACAAACGGGAAATTCAGATCGCACGCGACGAAGGCGACTTGCGCGAAAACGGCGGTTACAAGGCTGCCCGCGACCAGCAGTCCGTCCTCCTGCGTATGCAGGGTAAATTGGAGCGCGAACTGCGCAACGCCCGCGGCACCGACTTCGCCAACGTGCCCACCGACAAAGTCGGCATCGGCACCGTCGTTGATGTTCTGGACATTGCCACCGGCGCCACAGAAACCACCACCATTCTTGGTGCTTGGGATGGCGATCTCGACAAAAACATCATCAGCTACCTCTCCGAGTCAGCCAAAGCCCTCATCGGCAAAGCAGTCGGCGATGAACTCGATCTCCCTACCGAAGCGCTACACGGCACTCGTAAGGTGAAGATTGCTGCGATTCGTGCCTTCCAGTAGGACGCACGAGACGTATCCCAGTCAAATCGGACCCTCGGTTGGCAATATATGCCATCCTTGCGGCCGATGACATTGATTGTATTATTGTCATCCGAATTCAGTACCAATAGACACGCGCTAAATCCCTCATCCTCAAAAATCTTGGACGCTCTGCTAAGTTTCGACAAACGCTACCTCCCAAAGCAACATCGAGCTGCAACGCTGAATGCTTTGCTTACCGTTTCATTCAGGCTGTCCCTTTTCTGGCCAGTAGCGGGATTGGGACAGATCACCAGTGCTGAGAATCTAGGCATCCATTTGGGACAAGACCAAGGCACTATGCCGGATTCAAAGGGCATAACACTTGGGAGTGCGCTGCCTGGTTTAACAGCACCACCGCAATCCCAGCAGGTGTTTACCGCCAATCCTGGCCCATGGGGCAATCTGATTTGCTCCTATGTTTATCTCGAGGCACCCAAGAATCTCGTCGAGGACTTCGCGCTGCCAAGTCCGGTTCCGCGCTGGACGTTTCCAGAGACTGCTCTGGCCAGCCTGCCGGAGCTATTTGCCAAGGCCGGTTTGTCCAAAGCGTTAACGGAGACACTCCTCTCGCCCAAAAAAATGGTCAAGGAAGAAGGCCGTATTCATCTCTTTCCGCCGCTATCTGAACTTGAAGCGATGACGCCAGAATCACGCGCCATCATCTATGCCCAACTGGCAAAGGAACCTGACAATGAGTACCACGCCGATCCGGTGCTCATCATCGGCACCACGATCGAGGAATGGTACCACGGCAGTAAGCTGCGGCCGGAACTCATCGCCAAGATCAAACAGCTCAGTTACCTGCGCGGCGAAACCACAGCCTTTAGCGATATCCCCCTGTTGCTCAACTACGCGCAGTCGGACTCCGAAGCACGCACGATCTTCAAGGCCTGTACCCGCACGCGCAATCTGATGGTTCGACTCAAGCTCGACAAAACCTCCAACGCCGAGGAGATCATCAAGTACTGGTCCTTCGGCGTCGGTATCCGCCGCAAGGATATTGAGCCGATCATTCTATCCCTCATTGAACTCGATGGTGCCGCCGACCTAGGGCTCGTCCACCTGTTGCCCGCGCTAGCCCGCAAACTGCTCTACACCTACCCAAGTCTGGACATGGCAAAGCACGGCCTACTGCCGGACTGCCACTGGACTTCGCTCAATTTCTTCAACTACGAGCCGCACGAATATCTGCTGGATGCCCGTCTAGCCACGAGCCAGGTGCTGGAGCAGTTCACGCCCGTGGAGCCGCCCTATCAGTTCGGCGACGTGCTGTTCTTCCTCGACAGCCAGACCGGTGATGCCTTCCACTCCTGCGTGCATCTGGCAGACAATATCGTGTACTCCAAAAACGGCCGCAACCTGCTCTCCCCTTGGGTGCTGATGCGGCTGGAGGATGTGAAGAAAGTCTATCTCTACAAGGGCAACGGCCGTATCCAAGGCTTCCGCCGAAAGGACATCGCCGCCGCCAAGGACGGGAAAGCCCCGTAATTAAACGCCCTCGTGCGGCGTTACGTTTTCCAACCATGAACTCACGCCGCCACTTCCTTCACACCGTCTTCGGAGCCAGTGCCGCTTCAGCCTTCGCCGCTGATGCCAAACTCACTTACAAGGGTGAAAACATCCAGTTCGGTCTCGTCACCTACCAATGGGGCAAAGATTGGGATCTGCCCACGCTCATCAAAAACTGCGAGACCGCCAAGGTGCTCGGTGTGGAACTGCGCGTCGAGCATGCGCACAAGGTGGATGCTTCGCTCACACCCGAGCAGCGCAAGGAAGTGCGCAGTCGCTTTGATGATTCACCCGTCGATGTCCTCGGCATGGGCACCAACTTTGAGTTCCACTCTTCCAATGCGGATGAAGTGCGGAAAAACATCGAAGGCGCGAAGGCCTTCATCAAGCTGAGCCACGACATCGGTGGCAGCGGCGTGAAAGTGAAACCCAATGCACTACCGAAGGACGTGCCAGTCGAAAAGACCTTGGTGCAAATCGGTAAGGCGCTCGCGGAACTCGGTGACCACGCCATGGGCTTCGGTCAGGAAATCCGTCTCGAAGTGCATGGCAAGGACACCTCCGAGTTGCCACACATCAAGACCATCATGGACGCCGCCGAACGTGACAACGTGCGCGTCTGCTGGAACTCCAATGACACCGATCTCATGGGCGCTGGATTGGAAGCCAACTTCGCCCTCGTCCAAGATCGTCTCGGCCACACCGTCCACATTCGCGGCGTCAATCTCAGTACCTACCCGCTCGACAAGCTCGCCAAACTGCTCGTCGAAATCGACTATGAAGGCCATGTCTGCCTCGAAGCCGGCAAAATGCCCGATGGCGATCCCGTGGCCGCGCTCGCTGAACAGCGCGAGTTGTTCATGAATCTCGTCACAGCGGCACGCCAAGCAGTCAAAGACTAAGCGGCGAACGTTTTGAAATAGATGTCTCTCCATCTCCAATTCGATCAAACCGGCAGCCCCGCCGAAGTCCTCCACCTCAAAGAGCACACGCTCACCCCGCCCGAAGGCCATGAAGTCCGCGTGCGCATGCGTTACGCACCCGTCAATCCGGCGGACATCAACTTCATCGAAGGCACCTATGGTCGTACCGCGCATCCGCCCTGCATTCCCGGCCATGAAGGCTGCGGTGAAGTCGAAGCCGTCGGCAGCGCCGTCACCTCACTCGTGAAAGGTGATGTCGTCATTCCATTGCTCGGTACCGGCTGTTGGACGCAGCACCTCACGGCGGCTGAGCATCATTTCGCCAAACTGCCGCCTCAGATTGACGCCGTGCAGGCCAGCATGCTGCGCATCAATCCCGTCACCGCTTGGGCATTGCTCAAACATTACGCCGACCTCGAGAAAGGCTCCTGGGTCGCGCAAAATGCGGCCAACTCCGGCGTTGGCCGCGCTTTGATCCAGCTCGCGCATCACTTCGGGCTGCGCACTCTGAATTTCGTCCGCCGCGTTGAGTTGTTCGATGAGTTAAAAGCACTTGGCGCTGACGCCGTCGTGCTCGACACCGCTGAAGGCGTAGCCGAAGCCAAAAAAATCATCGGCAGCGATCCCTTGCGGCTCGCCACCAACGCCGTTGGTGGCGACAGCGCCATCCACCTCATGGATCTGCTCAGTCCTGAAGGCATTCACGTCACTTATGGTGCCATGAGCCGCCGCAGCCTCAAGGTGCCGAACAAATTCCTCATCTTCAAAAACCTTCAGCTTCACGGCCTGTGGATCACCAAATGGTTTGAGAAAGCCAGCACGCCCGAACTCTACGAAGTGCTCGATCCACTCACCGCGCTCATCGAAACCGGCGAACTCGTTACCGCCATCGACGAGATCGTGCCGCTTGCCGATTTCAAACACGCCATCACCCGCGCGCAGGAAGGCTCACGCGGCGGCAAAGTCATCCTCGACCTCGCGTGATGCACGTTCTCATCACCAATGACGACGGCATCAACGCGCCCGGCTTGCAGGCCTTGGCTGACGCGGTGAAACAACTCGGCTGGCAGTCCACTGTCGTGGCTCCAGCCTTTGAGCAAAGTCAGTGCGGTCATCGCGTCACCACGCATCAGCATCTCAAAGTGGAGCCACAGGGCACACAACGCTACGCCGTGCATGGCACACCCGCCGATTGCGTGCGCCTCGCGTTATTTGCGCTTCATGTGAAGCCCAACCTCGTGCTCTCCGGCATCAATGCCGGAGGCAATCTAGGCCAGGACATCGTCATCTCCGGCACCGTCGCCGCCGCACGCGAGGCCGCGTATCACGGTATTCCCGCCATGGCGCTCTCCCATTACATGATTCGCGAGTTGCAAGTCGATTGGCCGCGCACCTCACGCTGGGTCACTGATATTTTAGCCGAAACTCATGCCCAAGAGCAACCCCATGGAAGTTTCTGGAACATCAATCTCCCCCATCTGCCTGCCACGAATGCGGCTTTGCCACGACGCGTTCGCAGCACTCCCGCCCGCTCGCCTTTGAACGTCGCCTACATCCAAAGCGAGCACGGCTACGCCTACAGCGCCTCTTACGCCTCCCGCCCACGTGATCCCGGGTCCGATGTCGCCGCCTGCTTCGACGGCAACGTCGCCGTTTCGTTACTGAGCCTATGATTGAACGGTAGATGACTTTCATGGCTCCAAACGCGCCCGCCTTGACATCGGGGCCGAAAGCATCCCCTAAGTAGCTCCCTTTTTCCGACCATCCCTGTTCACACGCACATGCCCAAAGCCCTGATCATTGCCGAAAAGCCCAGTGTTGCCGCCGATCTTGCCCGCGCACTTGCCAAAGCCCCAGGCATGAAGCCTTTCGCCAAAGAAAAAGACTGGTACGAGAACGAAACGCACGTCATCTCCTCCGCCGTCGGTCATCTGCTGGAACTCGGTATGCCCATGGTGGACGGCAAAAAAGTCGGTTGGGGCTTCACCAGCCTTCCGATCATGCCGGAGCAGTTTGAGCTGAATCCCATCGAGCAAAGCGCGGACCGCTACAAGCTTCTCGCCAAGCTGCTCAAGCGCAAAGACATCGACAGCGTGATCAATGCCTGCGATGCCGGGCGCGAAGGTGAACTCATCTTCCGCTACATCGTTGATGCCACCGGCTCCAAGAAGCCGATCAAGCGGCTCTGGATGCAGTCCATGACCCAGGGCTCGATTCTGGATGCCTATAAGAAGCTGCGCACCGATGAGGAGATGAAGCCGCTGGCCGATGCCGCAAAATGCCGCAGCGAAAGCGACTGGCTCATCGGCATCAACGGCACGCGTGCCCTCACCGCACTGAATTCACGCCACGGTGGCTTCCGCCTCACGCCGGTGGGCCGCGTGCAGACGCCGACGCTTTCGATCCTCGCGCAACGCGAGCGTGACATCGCCGCGTTCGTGCCGCGCACCTATTTTGAAGCCATCGCGTTGTTTGAAGTGTCTGCAGGCCGTTATTCCGGCCGCTGGATCGACGAAAGCTTCAAGAAAGACGAAAACGACGAGCATAAAAAAGCCGAGCGGCTCTGGGATCAAGGCACTGCTCAGGCCATTGCCGATCGTTGCTATGGCAAGCCCGGCAAGGTCGAGCAGACCACCAAACCTGCCCGCCAGGCTGCTCCCTTGCTCTACGATCTGACCAGTTTGCAACGTGAGGCCAGCAACCGCTTTGGATTCTCCGCCCGCCGCACGCTGCAAATCGCTCAGGCGCTGTATGAGAAGTTCAAGGTGCTCACTTATCCCCGTACTGACTCACGCCATCTGCCCGAGGATTATCTCGACACCGTCACCGACACGCTGAAGACCTTCGCCAGTCACGACAGCCGTAAGCAGGACGCGCTGCCGCATGAACTCGGCACGCACGCCGCCACCGCGCTCGACAACAAGTGGGTGAAGCTCAACAAGCGCATCTTTGACAGCA
>CANIZT010000052.1 GCA_947471905.1 Verrucomicrobiaceae bacterium | reverse complement strand
TGATGCCACCACAGATGCGCGCTGCATCTGGCGTGGCTTTGGGATCGACAGGAGTGCTGCCCATGGTGAAACCAAGTGTCAGCCAGATGCCCGCGCCGAGCACGCCGAGTACCGCAATGCCGATGACCTGCCGCGTGTTGCTGGCAAGAGCTGTCAGTGCCCCTGCGATGCCCATCACGAGTGCTGCGGAGAAAATCCAACCACCACCGAGAGCGATCCATGCGGCAAGGCCATGCTGGAAACCCACCCAGCCCGTGCTTTCGACCATCACCAGAGGCAAGGCAATGCAGCAGAATAGAAACGCGATCTTGCCCAACCAAAGAGCCGTCTGTCCGATGGGTCGAGTGAGCGTGGCACAGTCGGTGTTCGAGGGAGAATCGGAATGCACGCACAGCCATGCCACGGTGACAGCCATGAGGATCGTGATCAGCGGTACGAGATCCCCCACGAAGAGGTTGGAGGCAAAGCTGTTTTCATCCTGGTTGCGATAAAGCCAGCGAAGGATCACCCACAGAACCCAGGCGATGATCCAGCCGCGATGGTGCCGCCACTCGGTGCGAAACTGATGCGTGATGCGAAATGGGAGTGCGGCAGTCATGGTTGGCGGAGTTTCCAGGCGCGTTGTTCCGACAGATATTCGAAGTCACTCACCTTGAGGTGGCGGTAGCGCGGCCATTGCTTTTCTCTGTCCACCTTCTGTTGCCAGAGCTTCGATCCATCGGCCTTGAGGAGATTTGGAAACGGCGTGCTGCAACTCAGGGATGGCCCATCGCCCCCCCAAAGCCATCCAACGCAGGCAGACATCGAGTGCATCACGATCACCGAAGTCAGCCGCGATTTGGAAGTGTGTTGCTCCCCAATAGGCTTCGTTCTTCAGCAGTGGCACCTGACTTTGAATGATCTCGCGAGCGAGTTGTTCCAGCCGTGGACGCAGGGCTGGCACGAGATTCAGTTGCTCAAAAGTATCGTAATTGGCGAAATGTCGCTGGGCTTGCAAAAGTTTTTCATGGGAGGCTTCATCTCCCCACTTCAGCAGCAGTTCGTCCGCTCCATTCGGGAGCTTTGGCAACGAAAGCAACCGTGGCTGCAGACGACGTGCCGACTCAGCCCAGCCTTTGCGGATCAAGGTGTTTGTGAGCACCGGGTTCGTCATCACGAGGTCGATGGCTGTCTCGCGTTGAGCTTCGGTGAGGTATTCGTCGAGCAGCTTTTTCGGCGGGCGATTGTTCCATCCGGGCCAGAGGCTACTCGGCAGTTCCAGCATCAGCGGCAAATGATACTGCATCAGCGGGCGAAAGGCGTCCGACACCTCTTTAAACGCCGCCGTCTTATACGCCACATTGGTAGTGCTAACGGTGGCGAGCAGGTCATAAAGATAGCGTCTCGCTTCCGGCTCCGGTGTGTTGGCGGTGGGTGCTTTGAGCGTTGCCAGCCGATCTTGAAAAGCCTTGATCTCGCGCCCGAGATAGATGTTCTGATCGTTAATCCTCGGGGCACTCATCTGCGATGGATGGTCACTCAACACGATATCCGGTGATTTCCAGGTCCACTCACTGCTGCCGAGAAAACGGCTGCGCAGCATGATGAGGCGAAGCTGGGAGACATCCACACTCGCGTCCTCGCCATCGGCATAGTTCAGCACCTTGCGCCAGCCGATCCGGACGCTATGACGGCTCCAGCCAGAGGCTACGGCACGAGGGGCGCTGCCTGTTTGAAAAGCTGGCTCCAGCCAGACCAGACGCCGCTGCGGTGAATAGAGAAGCACGGTATTGTCGCTCGGTAGTCCGATCTCGACACCACGGGTCTGCACATGCAGTTCCACATTCACCTGCCCGAGGCTGGGCGTGCCGGTTTCGTTTTGGTTCTCTTGCACCTGCATCACACGCCATGCGTGACTCTCAGACTGCCCTGTGCTTCCCACTTTCAGCGGGATGTTAAGCGCGAGATCGCGCTGATACCAGTCGATCTCGCACTCCGTTGTCACTCGCAGCGGCTTCTCAGGATTCGGGTAGGGCGGCTGGAACTCAGCGAGATGAGTGTTGTCATCCGAATACATGCCCCACATCGACCTTTCGTTGGTCGTGGTGAAGATCGTGCCTGCTGGAAAAAGATCACGCAGCACCTGATCCGTGTTCATGACCGTTTCGAACGGCAGGCGGAAATTGTTCCGACGTGTGCGGTGGTAGAGATTCGGAACGGAGATCTGGTCACGCCCCTCTTGCGTGATGCGTGCTCGCTGCGGTCGCAGCAACACTGACACAGAGGCATCACCTGTCTCTGCACGCACCTGGCCGAACATCTGCCGGTACATCTCTTCTTCGAACCCATTGAATCCATAAGAGGTGAGATCGAGTTCGGCCTTGAATCTCTGGGCAAGTTCATGAACGCGCGCCTGATCGAACGGCTCATCCTGCTCATGCCATGGCCAGAATAGCGCCGAAAGGAGACACGTCAGGCCAATGCCAAGCATGATCACCAGGCGGCGACGAAACGTCGCCACGCGACTCCATTGATGTCGCCACGCCATCCACAGGATGCCCCCCGCAAACATGAGCATTCCCATGGTGGCACCCGTCACACTTTGATCCGCGCTCAAAATCGTGTTCGAGACTGTGAGCGCGATGAAATCGACCAAACGCCCCGCGATCAGCCATCCAGCCGCCAGCAATCCCAGCGCTGCCCAAAACTCACCCCGCCGCCACAGAGCGGTCATGGGCAGCAGCCATGCGGTGTATTGAATGACCCACACGGCGCGCGCCCAAGTTCCGGCCAGCATCTCCATCGCCGGACGACCTGAGAGCAGAAGGTAAAGCGCATTTTGCAGCACGACGGGAAGCACCAAAAGCAGCAGCCACAAAGCCACGCGCGTCAGCCAATACGCCCGCGTCGGCAGAGGTCGTGTGCTGATGAAGCTGCGATCACTGCCCGGCTTGTCCTCAGGACATGATCCCAGCAAAGTCACCCCCGCGAGCATCAACACCCATGGCAGATAGACCAGCCACGCCGGAGGCTGCACACCCGCCCGCAGCGGAAACAACCACTCTAAATTCACCGCGAGATCAAAACCCAGCAGCGCCAGAAAGCCGAACCAACGAAGCCGCAGATAAGTGAACTCTTTGCGGAAGTGATGAAGGACGAGGTTCATGGCTCATTTCCCTTCGAGACGGTAAGCGCGAGCCAGAGCCACGAAGATCTCCCTCAGGCTCATGGGGCGGATTTCGGGCGTGGAGGCGGTTGGAATCGCCTCGCGGAGCACGGAGACGAGCTGAGCGTCATTTTGAAAACGACTGGCGGCGAAGCGCAGCGTGCGCCCGGCCTGCTCGGTGTGCAGCCAGTCCGTCGGCAGGTTTGCGGGCAGTTTTGCATCATCGGGCAGCACCGCCTCGATGGCGCGGAAGCGGCTTTGCAGGCTGTCGCTCGTTTCATCAAGCGCGAGCTGGCCGCGATTGATGATCGCGACGCGATCCGCAAGACGCTGCACTTCCTCAATGTCATGCGAGGAGACAAACACGGTCCAGCCCTCCTGCTCGGTGAGTTCCAGCAGACCGCGGATGAATTCATCCCGCACGAGCGGGTCAAGACCGCTGAAGGGTTCGTCCAGAACGACGAGTTTCGGACGATACGCGAGGCTGCTGAGCAGCGCGGCCTTCATGCGCATGCCGCGTGAGAGATCTTTGAGCTTCGTCGTGAGCGGGAGATCGAATTGCATGAGCAGTTGCTTCTCGAAGGCAGCGTCCCAGTTCGGATAGAGCGGGCGGCAGTAGTCGAGGAACTGCTTCACCGTCATCCACAGTGGCAGCTCCATATTTTCCGAGACGTAGCCGATCTGCGTGAACTGCGCGGGGCCGAGCTGGCGTGAATCAACGCCCAAGATGGTCGCGCTGCCGCTGTCGGGACGGTGCAGATTGAGCAGGCACTTGATCGTGGTGCTCTTGCCAGCGCCGTTCGGCCCAAGGAAGGCCGTGACCTGGCCTTCCGGCACTTCGAGGCTCAAACCGGCGACGGCCTCCGTTTTGCGGAAGCGTTTATGAAGATCGGAGATGGTGATCATAGGCTTTTGAGGTGGGCGATGACTTGGTTGAGCGTGAGATTGAGATCGGCGGCTTCTTTGAGCAGCGCGCGGCACTCCGGCGTGATCTGCGCGAGTCGCTCGGCGAGGTCCGGCTGGTCCGGCACCGTGACGACCATGCCGATACCGGGCCGTGAATTCAGCCAGCCCGCGTCCTTGAGCAGCAGCACGACCTTGTGCGCGGTGGTGGGACTGATTTTCAGTTCCTGGCTCAGCGTGCGCACGCTGGGAAAAGTATCACCCGCCTTCATCTGCCCCGTGAGAAGCGCCTTGCGCACGGCCAGAAGAATCTGGTCGGAGACCGGCGTGCCGTCTTGGAGCTGGATGGAAAAGGGCAGCATGAGCTGAGTGTTCTTAGTGTAACAGCACAACTAATACACTAGCAAGAGAAAATTCACCTCTGTCTGTTTGGAGTCGCGCTACCGCTTCTTGCCGCCGCGTTTCGGCTTGCCGTAAACGACGTTCTTGCGCTGCGGCAGCGTGCCGGTGTCGTCGGTATTCAAACCGGCGCGTTTCTTCAGTTCGCGGATCTGGTCGCGCAGCAAGGCGGCGCGCTCGTATTCGAGTTTGCTGGCGGCTTCGGCCATTTCTTGTTCGAGTTCGCGGATCGTCTCGGTGACGACGAAATCGCCGCCACCTTCGCGGACAACATTTTCTTCGATCTCACGGGCCTTGCCGAGCACTTGCAGGCTCTCCTGCACGGCGCGCTGCACGGTTTGCGGGGTGATGCCGTGCTTCTCGTTGTGATCGGTCTGCACCTGGCGGCGATAGCCGCTGATGCTGAGGAGGGCGCGGATGCTTTTGGTCTCAATGTCGGCAAAGAGCACGACCTCGCCGTTGATGTGGCGTGCGGCGCGGCCGGAAGTTTGGATCAATGACGATTCGCTGCGCAGGAAGCCTTCTTTGTCGGCATCGAGGATGCAGACGAGGCTAACTTCGGGCAGGTCGAGGCCTTCGCGCAGGAGGTTGATGCCGACGAGCACGTCGCAATCGCCCGAGCGCAGGCTGCGCAGGATTTCGACGCGCTCGATGGCGTCGATGTCGCTGTGCAGGTAGCGGACTTTGAAGTCGAGATTACGCAGGTAGTCGGTAAGGTCCTCGGCGGTGCGCTTGGTGAGCGTGGTGACGAGTACGCGTTCTCCTTTTTCGATGCGCTGGCGACACAGCTCCATCGTTTCGTCGATCTGGCCCTTGAGCGGTTTGACGGTGATGATCGGGTCGAGCAATCCGGTCGGGCGGATGATCTGCTCGACGACCAGTGAGCGGCCTTTGGCATTCACATCAAACTTTTCGACCGCTTCGGCACTGCCACTGACGCGCACGGTTTTGGAGAAGGGCAGCGGATCAGCGATTTTTGCGATGTAGCTCGTGTTTCCTACCACGCTGTTCTCGATCTCGAAACGTGCGGGCGTGGCGCTGACATAGACGAGCTGACCGACCTTGCCCATGAACTCTTCAAAACGCAGCGGACGGTTGTCGAGGGCGCTGGGAAGGCGGAAACCGTGCTCCACGAGCACTGTTTTGCGCGACTTGTCACCCTCATACATGCCGCCGATTTGTGGGATGGTGACGTGGCTTTCGTCGATGAACATGAGCGGCGGTTCTTTGAAGAAATCCAGCAGTGTGCCCGGGGTAGCACCCGGTTCACGGCCGGTGAGATGGCGACTGTAGTTTTCGATGCCCTGGCAGAAGCCCATCTCCTGCATCATCTCGATGTCATACTGCGTGCGCATCTTGATGCGCTGCGCTTCGAGCAATTTGCCTTCCTTCTCGAACCACGCGACTCGCTCCTCCGCCTCCTCGCGGATTTTCACGATGGCTTTGCGCAGTTTGTCACCGGGCGTGACGAACTGCTTGGCCGGGAAAATCGTGTAGTTGGGCATTTTCAGCGTCACGGTGCCGGTGAGCACGTCCACGGCGCTGATGCGGTCGATCTCGTCGCCGAAGAACTCGATGCGGATCGCTTCGTTTTCGAGATAAGCGGGCACCACCTCGATCACATCGCCACGGGCGCGAAACTTGCCGCGCGTGAGCTGGATGTCGTTCCGCTCGTAGAGCATATCGACCAGCTTGGTGAGCAAGGTCTCGCGAGACATCTGCTGGCCCACATTGACCGGCAGCATCATGCCTTCGTAGTCTTCGGGTGATCCCAAGCCGTAAATGCACGAAACGCTGGCGACAACGATGGTGTCTTGGCGGGAAAGTAGCGCACCCATGCTCGAAAGGCGCAAACGCTCGATCTCGTCGTTCACTGCACTGTCCTTCTCAATGAAGGTGTCCGTGCGGGCGATGTAAGCCTCGGGCTGGTAGTAATCAAAGTAGCTGACGAAGTACTCGACTGCGTTATCGGGGAAGAAATTTTTAAACTCCGAGTAGAGCTGCGCGGCTAGAGTCTTGTTGTGCGAAAACACCAGCGCCGGCCTCCCAATCTGCGCGATGATGTTGGCCATCGTGAAGGTCTTGCCCGAACCGGTCACGCCCATGAGCGTCTGGTGCCGATTCCCGGCACTGACGGACTTCACCAGCTTTGCGATGGCCTGCTCCTGGTCGCCTTGGGGGCTGTACTCGGTGTTGAGCCGAAAGGCAGACATGGCAGGAGCCGCGATGGCTTAGGACATGCCTTGGCCGGCTTGATCCGGCACTGGCAGGTCCGCAGGATCCACCTCTTGGGCCTTGGCCGGAGCCTGTTGAGCGTAACGCTGCCGGTACTCGCTCCAGGAGATGAGCTTGCGGTCGCTCTCGTCCCAGAGGCGCAGATTGATGCACTTCAGGCTCGACCAGAACGTCAGTGGCTTGATCGAATGGAACATCGGGTGCGAGTTGTGGCAGCGCTCCAGGTAGTAGTTCGGGATGCGGGAGCTGAGATGGTGAACGTGATGAAAGCCGATGTTGCCGGTGAACCACTGGAGGATTTTCGGCAGCTTGTAGAAGGAACTGCCTTCCAGCGCGGCGGTGGTGTAGTCCCAGTCTTCGCGATGTTCCCAGTAAACGTCTTCATACTGGTGCTGCACGTAGAACATCCAGATGCCCGCCATGCCGGCGAACATTGTGACGGGAAGCTGCATCAGGACGTAGTTTTTGAAACCAAAGAGCCAGCTCAGGCCGATGATCATCACCAGGAGGGCGACATTCATGATCATGACCGAAGCGCGGTCCTTGCCCTTGGCCCGAGGTGAAGGGAAACGCTGGTGGATGAGGAAAAGGAACAGCGGCCCGACGATGAAGAGGGTGATTGGATTGCGGACCAGACGGTACCAGAAGCGCAACCTTGGCGTGGCTTCCTCGTACTCCTTCACTGTCATCGTCCAGATATCTCCATCGCCACGGCGGCTCAGGTCACCCGAGGTCTGGTGGTGCACCGAGTGCTGCCAAGTCCAGTGCAGATAGGGCGTGAAGGTCAGCATCCCACAAATGAAGCCAATGATATTGCTGGCGGGTTTCGATTTGAGGAATGAGCCGTGGCCACAGTCATGAAAGAAAATGAACACGCGCACCAGCAAGAGGCCGGCGATCAGGGCAAGTCCAAGGGTGAGCCAGTAAGAAACCGCCAGGCTGCGATACATCGCATACCAAAGCAGCGCATAGGGGAAGAAGGTGTTAATGATTTGCCAGGTGGCGCGGGGAATCGAGGGAACCTGGAAGGGGGCGACAATTTTTTTCCATTCGGAAATCGTGGCCTGGGGCTTGACTGATGTTATCTCAGGGGCGCTGGTCTTGCTCATGGTTTGGAGCGCGGTATGTAGCAGGTTTTTGCGATTAGTCCCGCACTCAATTTGTCAAAAACCTCTCATTTTTGAGCTGCGCGGGGAGACTTAGAACTACGCAACCTGATGGCGGCCAGACTCTTATCAAAAAACTTCACTCAATAATCACGGAATGGCCCCCGCGGCTCACTCGCATCCATCTCAGACCGCCACTTCGCAAAACGCTCGCTCATCATCTTTGCGATCTCCGGTTTTTCGGCGCTCAAATCGTGCTTCTCACCGAGGTCGGCGCTCAAATCATACAGACCCGCACCTTTCTCGGACTCCACCCATTTCCAGTTTTCAAACCGAGCCGCCTTATCTCCTCGACGCTGCCAGAACATCTCCTTTCGCGGTGATTTTAGCTCACCCCGCAGCACGGGCAGCATGTCAAAGCCATCCAGTTTCACGCCTTCAGGAAATTTCGCGCCGCTCGCAGCCAGCAAGGTCGGCACTAGTTCCAGCGAGGTCAAAAACTCGTCTGTCACCTTCCCGGCGGGCAGTTTGCCCGGCCAGCGCATGATGAACGGCACCCGCAGGCCGCCCTCCCACATCGTGCCTTTGCTGCCTTTGAGCGGCGCGTTGCCGCCATTGCCGCTGCCGCCGTTGTCGGAGAGAAAGAGGATGATAGTGTTGTCCTTCTGGCCGGATTTTTCGACTGAGTCCATCAATGCACCGATGGCCTCGTCCATGCATGTCACGGCACCGTAATAGCGGGCCAGCCTTTCGTCCTTCATTTTGCCACGATACACGGCGACGTATTTCTCCGGTGCCTGCACGCCCTCGGTCACTTTCTTCTCACCCGCCGTCGTGCCTTCGCCAAAACTGGACGCCCCATGCGGCGCATTGAACGGCAGATAAAGAAAGAACGGCTGCTTTCCCGCATGCTCGCCCACAAACCGCAGCGCCTCGCGGCGGAACACGTCGGTCACATACGCCCCCTTGTCCTCCTGCGTGCGCTCATTGCCACGAAACAGCGACGGCACGCCGTAGCGCTCGTGCGTGTAGTAATCGATGCCATTGTTGCCATGCCCATAGAAGAAATCGAAGCCGCGCTGGAGCGGCAGATAGCGTTTTGCCTGCCCCATGTCCCACTTGCCCACGCAACCTGTGGCATAGCCCGCCTTGTGAAGCATGTCGCCAATCGTCACCTCGCGCACATCCAACCCCAACGTCATCTCCGGCGACACCGCATACTCCTCGTCGGTAAAGCGATGCCCATAGTTCACCATGTCATTGCGCACCATGTCATACAGCCCGTTGCGTTGCGGATAGCGTCCCGTCAGGATGCTGCCGCGTGATGGCGTGCAGGCCGGCCACGTCACATAAAAACTCGTCCCCCGCAAACCTTCGGCGGCCAGTTTGTCCAGATTTGGCGTGATCAACGGCTTTGTGCCGATGCAGCCGAGATCGGGGTAGCCTTGGTCGTCGCTGACGATAAGAATGATGTTCGGCTGCGCGGCGAAGCACGCAGCCGAGAGAATCAGGAAGAGGAAGGCTCGCATGCCCGTCTCAACGACGGCAAACGGCGCATTACTTCACCTTGATCAGCTCCACGTCGAAGATCAGCGCCTCATTCGGGCCGATATCACGACCGGCACCGCGTGCGCCGTAGGCGAGCTTTGAGGGGATGTAGAAGCGGAACTTCGCGCCTTCCTGCATGAGCTGCACGCCTTCGGTCCAGCCGGCGATCACGCCATTCAGCGGGAACTCGATGGATTCTTTGCGGCGATACGAGCTGTCGAAGACGTTGCCATTGATCAGCGTGCCTTCGTAATGCACCTCCACGGTGTCCGTGGCCTTCGGGCTCTTGCCGGTGCCGGGGGTGATGACCTTGTATTGAAGACCTGAGGCCGTGACGGTCACGCCTTCTTTCGTGGCGTTGTCTGCGAGAAATTTTTCACCTTTGGCGAGAGCGATGTCGGACATGGGATGTGGGGTGGGTTGAGTTGAGGAGCGGAGGCTAGCCAGTGGCTCCAAAATGTCGAATGACGAATGCAAAATGCCGCTACACTCACGCCATGAATCGTGAACGCCTGTTTTCGCAGCTCGCCTCGCACAGCGGCCCGTTCGACATCGCTATCATCGGCGGTGGAGCGACGGGACTGGGTGCAGCGGTGGATGCGGCTTCGCGGGGACATTCGGTGGTGCTCATTGAGCAGTCGGACTTTGCCAAAGGCACCTCCAGCCGCAGCACGAAGCTGGTGCATGGCGGCGTGCGCTACTTGAAGCAGGGCAACGTTTCGCTCGTGCTCGAAGCTCTGCGTGAACGCGGCCTGCTCTGCAAAAACGCCCCGCACCTCGTCCACAGCCTGCCGTTCGTCATTCCGAGCTACCACTGGTGGGAAGGGCCGTTCTACGGCATCGGCTTGAAGGTGTATGACACGCTCGCGGGCCAGCTCGGTCTCGAACCCTCGCGCTATCTCTCGCGGGAGGACATGATCGCGCTGCTGCCCACTTTGGAAACAGAAGGGCTCGACGGCGGCGTGATGTATCACGATGGGCAGTTCGATGACGCGCGTCTCGCCATCCACCTCGCCCGCACCGCTGTGAATCATGGTGCCGTCACGCTCAATCACACGCGATGCTGCGGTATGATGAAGGAAAACGGCCATATCATCGGCGTGAAAGCCGAATGCATGGAAACCGGTGCACAGCATGAAATCCGTGCGCGCTGCGTCATCAACGCCACCGGCGTCTTTGTCGATGATCTGCGCCGCATGGACGATGCGAAGGCCGAAAACATCGTCGCCCCGAGCCAGGGCGTGCACCTGGTGCTGCCGCGTGAGTTTCTGCCTGGCGACTCGGCGATCATGATTCCCAAGACCGACGATGGCCGCGTGCTGTTCGCCGTGCCGTGGCATGGCCGCGTCATCATCGGCACCACGGACACGCCGGTGCATCACACCTCGCTCGAACCCCGCCCGCTGCCGGATGAGATCGAATTTCTGATGAAGCACGCTGCCCGTTATCTCACGCGCGATCCGCGTCCGTGCGATGTGTTGAGCATATTCGCAGGTCTGCGCCCACTCGTGGCTGCCAAGGCCGGCTCCACCGCTGAGCTTTCACGCGATCACACCATCCTCGTCGCCGACTCCGGCCTCATCACCATCACCGGCGGTAAATGGACAACGTACCGCCGCATGGCCGAAGATGTCATCGACCACGCCGAGATGGTCGGCGGCATCGGAGTGAAGCGCTGCGTCACGCATGATCTCATGATCCATGGCAGCGCCACCGTGCTCGCCAAAGACGATCCGCTGGCGGTGTATGGCAGTGATGCGTCGGACATTCGCGCTCTGGCCACCTACGAACCTGAATGGGCCGGAAAAGTGCATCCCAAACTCGATCTCACCTGCGCCGAGGTCATTTTCCACACACGCCACGAGATGGCCCGCACCGTGGGTGACGTGCTAGCCCGCCGCAGCCGCAGTCTGCTGCTCGACGCACAGGCCAGCATGTCCGCTGCGCCACGTGTGGCTGCTTTAATAGCCACCGAACTCGGCTGGGATGCGAAAACGACCGCGCATCAGGTGGAACGCTACCAACACCTTGCCTGCGGCTACATTCTTGAAGGCTGATCTTGACCATCCATCGCGCCGCATCTTCGCTGCGTGATCATGACCCCACTCCACCAGCTCCGCGCAGGCATCATCGGCACAGGTTTTATCGGTCCCGTTCACATTGAGGCGCTGAAGCGGCTCGGCGTCACGGTGAATGGCATCTGCGGTTCCACGAAGAGCGCACGCCATGTTGGCAACCTTTGGGGTATTCCAGAGATCTACGGCGACTACGATCATGAAGCGATGTATGCCTCGCCGAACATCGACGTGGTTCACATCACCTCGCCGAACCGGGTTCACGTCGAGCAATGCCTCGGCGCACTCGCCATGGGCAAGCACGTCATCTGCGAGAAGCCGCTGGGCATGACGGCAAAGGAGACCCAACTCGTCGTCGATGCGGTGAAGAAGGGCGGCAAAAAAGGTCCGGTGTTCGCAGTGAACTACATGTGCCGCTTCTTCCCGGCCATCCTGCAAATGCGTGCGATGGTCGCACGGGGCGATCTCGGCAAGATCATGCACGTCCAAGGCCATTTCTTTCAGGACTGGCTGATGTATAAGACCGACTACAACTGGCGCATCCTCGCCAGCGAGGGCGGCAAACTGCGCGCCGTGGGCGATGTCGGCACGCATTGGATCGATGCAGTCAGCTTCGTGCTTGGCTCAAAGCCCAACAGCGTCTTTGCGCACATCGAGACCTTCCACAAGACCCGCAAGCGGCCAAAAGGCGAGGTGCAGACCTTTGCGAAGGTCGATCCGAAGAACATGATCGACTACAAAGTCGATACCGAGGACTTTGGCAGCGTGCTATTGAAGTTCGGCAAGGCCAAACACGGCTTCGCCGACGGCGTGCATGCCAATGCGAGCATCTCACAGGTCGCCGCGGGTTGGAAGTGCAGCCTCAGCTTCGGTATCTACGGCACGAAGGGCAGCGTGCGCTGGGATTTGCAGCAGCCGAACGAGATCCAGATCGGCCATCGCGATGAACCGAATCAAACGTTGAATCGCGGCACGCCCGGATTCATCGAGGACGTCGCGAATTTCACAGACTATCCGCCCGGTCACGCCGAAGGTTTCAGCGACGGCCACAAGATGCACTACCGCGCCATCTACGAGCACATCGCCAGCGGCAAGAAAACGCCCGCCCTCTTCGCCACCGCCGAAGACGGCCACCACGAGGTCAAACTCTGCGAGGCCATCCTCGAAAGCAGCAAGGCGAAGAGCTGGGTGAAGGTGTAAGGGCGCGCCGCAATTGGGCTTCCAGTTTCATGAACACGTCTAGCAACGAAGTGCCATTCAAGCAGCGCTTGCTGATCTTTGCCATGCTATGGCTCCTTGCCGGTGCCATGTGCGCCTTCTTTGTTGAGATCGTTCCCGAAGCTGGGGAGAATGTGTGGCTTGTTCGATGCAAATTTATCTACCTTGCTCCGCTAGTCTGTGCATGCGGAGTCTCCTTTGAGATTCTCGAAGGCCACTATGACACAGCACAACAACGTGACTTTTATCACGCAGTCACTGTCTGTCTTCTTATGGCCGTTTTTGTTGCTCACGCATTCTTCACACTCACCCGTAGGACACGAAGACAGTTTCTCGCCCTCATAGCCACACAGGCCGTCTTTCTCGCTATCAGCGTTGCGTGCGTTTTGCACTTGTTCCACTACCTAGCCGTTTCTGGGCCATGAGTGAAACTTTGACGATCAACCAATCCCAAGCGCTTTCCGAATCGCGAGCGCATCTTTGAGCGTTTCATCAATCGTGTCACCGAGAACGGTGAAGTGGCCCATTTTGCGGCGGGAGCGGGCTTCGCGTTTGCCGTAGAGGTGGAGTTTGGCGCGGGGGTGATTGAGCACGGGCGACCAGTCAGGATGGACGAGCGGGGCGGGCCAGATGTCGCCGAGGAGGTTGATCATGACGGCGGGCGTGTGCTGCGAGGCATCGCCGAGCGGGAGGCCGCAAACGGCGCGCTGCTGCTGCTGGAACTGGTTCGTGCGGCAGGCGTCGATGGTGTAATGGCCGCTGTTGTGCGGACGTGGGGCGATCTCGTTGACGATCACTTTGCCGTCGGCAGTGACGAACATCTCGACGGCCATGGTGCCGACGTAGTCGAGGCCTTCGGCAACGGCTTTCCAGAGTGCGATGGCCTGCGTGATGATCTGCGGCTCCACGCGGGCGGGAGCGATGGTGACATCGAGGATGTGATGTGTGTGCTGGTTCTCGACGCAGCCGTGCGTGGCCATGCTGCCGTCGATGCCGCGTGCGCCGACGACGGAGACTTCGCAAACGAAGCTGACCCATTGCTCGACGACGGCGCGATGACCCTCGAAGCCTTTCCAGGCCTCGGCGAGATTTGTTTCGGCGGTGACTTTGCACTGGCCTTTGCCGTCGTAGCCGAAGGCAGCAGTTTTGATGACGCAGGGGCGGCCAAGTACGGCCACGGCGGCTTCGAGGCTCTGCAAATCATCGACGACGCGAAACGGGGCGCAGGCGATGCCTTGATCGCGGAGGAAGTTTTTCTCACGTTCGCGGTGCTGGGTGGTGAAAATGGCCTTCGAGCCGGGACGCAGCGGTTTGACTGCCTCGACGGCGGCCAAACAGGACGCGGGGATGTTTTCGAACTCGGCGGTGACGACATCGACCTGCTGCAAAAAGCGGTTCAGGGCTGCGGTGTCGTCGTAGGCGGCGTTGATCTCGATGTCGGCGAATTGTCCAGCGGGGCAACTCTGCGGTTCATCGGTGAAGATGGCGATGCGATGGCCGGCGCGGCGTGCCTCCAGCGCGAGCATGCGACCGAGCTGACCGCCGCCGAGGACTCCGATCGTCGAAGGAGGCGGGAACATCATGCTTTCGGATCAGCTTCGAGTTCCTTCTGGCTTTCGAGCACCTTTTGCGTCTGCCGTTCGCGGAAGGTCTTCAGCTCGGCGGCGAGATCGGGGTTTTCATTCGCCAGCATGGATACAGCGAACAGCGCGGCATTCAACGCACCGGCACTGCCGATGGCAAAGGTGGCGACGGGAATGCCGCCGGGCATTTGCACGATGGAGTAAAGGCTGTCCACGCCGCTGAGCGCACGACTGGTCACGGGAACGCCGAGCACGGGGATGGTCGTCATGCTGGCAGTCATGCCAGGCAGATGCGCGGCCCCGCCGGCACCGGCGATGATACATTTCAGGCCGCGCGACGAGGCGGTGGTGGCGTAATCGTAAAGAAGCTGCGGCGTGCGGTGCGCACTGACGACTTTCTTTTCAAAGGGCACACCGAAGTCCTGCAGCACCTGGGCGGCATTTTGGAGTGTGGGCCAGTCGGAACTGGAGCCCATGATGATGCCCACGAGGGGCTTGATGGCGGGGTCGTTGCTCATCGGGAAGGCAGGCAGGATGGCGGGGGGGCGGGGCAGCGTCAAATCTTCGATTTGGCGGGAGCGAAAAGCCGTGCCATGTGAGCAGCGCATGACTTTTCTCGACAAGCTGAATCAACGCATCGCCCAAATCGGCTCGAACCTCTGTGTGGGACTCGATGTGCGGGCCGAAAACGCGGAAGAATCGACGAAGCAGTGGATTCTCGATGTGATCGCCCAGACCGCGCCGTTTGCAGCGGCGTTCAAGCCGAACTCGGCTTATTTCGAGGCATTGGGCTGGCGCGGTGTGAAGATGTTGGAGGAGATATTGAAGGAGATTCCAAAGGAGATTCCCATCGTGCTGGACGTGAAGCGCGGGGACATCGGCGAGACGCAGGGTTATTACGCCAAGGCCTGTTTTGACGTGATGAATGTCGATGCGGTGACGCTGAATGCCTACATGGGCCGCGACACGCTGGAGCCGTTTTTGAAATACACGGACAAAGGGCTGTATCTGCTCGGCGTGACCTCCAATCCGGGCGCGAAGGACGTTGAGTTGCAGAAGACAGGTGATCGTCAGGTCTATGAACTCGTGGCCGAAATGACGAAAGGACATCCGCAGGCCGGCTTGGTGGTGGGTTTGACGAATGCCGCTCCCGATGTGCTGGATCGCATCCCCGACGTGCCACTGCTGATTCCGGGCCTCGGAGCGCAGGGTGGTGATCTGGCTGCGCTGAAGGGCTGTGGCCGCAAGGCACCGCTGCTGGTGAATGTTTCGCGCGGCGTTTTGTATCAAAATGATGACAAGACCTTTGCGCAACGGGCGGAGCACTGGATGCGGCAGATTCAGCAGGCAGTAAACTGAGGTTTTTCATTTTTAAGAATGACAAAATCGAAACGCGGAAGCTGCTTGCTTGAGGCGTATTCGAGAGGATGAATGGAGTTGTTCATCCTTTCTAAATCCCATTGGCCGCCTCCATGGTTTTCGATCTCAGCGAGCACCTCAAAACCCCTTTCCAGCGACGCATTTACCGTTTGCTTGGACCTGCCGTGGAAAATGCATTGGGGTTGCGTGGTTTTGAGGAGGTTTACCAGGAGTCCGCTCGTCTGTTTCGTTCTCACCCGCAACATCCGAATGTATTTGCGTGGTTCGACTCAGTGGCACACGCATTCAAGCTGCAAGAAGATGTCGATCTGCCAGCGGAGTTCGTGTTTCCAAAGCAGGGACCGTTGATCATTGTGGCAAACCATCCGTTCGGTATCATTGACCCCATCATGCTCGCGCGCTGGGCAGCGCAGTTCCGACCGGAATTGAAGGTGATGACGAATTCATTGATGCTGGCGATGAAGGAGCTGGAGGATCATGTAATCCCAGTTGATCCCTTCGGCGGTAAAGGATCGGCGAAACGGAACATGGCACCGATGAAGGAGGCGATCCGGCTGCTACGCGGTGGTGGCACTCTAGTGATCTTTCCGGCGGGTGAGGTTGCTTCATACAAACCAGGACGAGGCCTTGATGAGCCGACTTGGAGCAATCATGTGGGATCATTGGTGCGGCGCACGCAGGCGACGGTTCTGCCGGTGTATTTCCCCGGCTCGAACAGCGCCCTGTTTCACGCCGCCGGGCTGATCCATCCGCGTCTGCGCACCAGCCTACTGCTGCGCGAGTTTTGCAATCGGGCCAATACGCCGGTGCCGATGCGTGTGGGGCAGCCGATTCCGTATTCGCGCCTGAAGAAGTTTGAGGATGATGAGTCGCTCACACGCTATCTGCGCATTCACACCTTTGTGCTGCACCAACGTGGCAAGGAAGAAGCTGCGAAGCTTACGGTTGAAGGTGAGAACATCACCATCACGCCGCCATCTGAAACGCAGCAGGCACGCATGGCCGAGGAGATTGACTGTCTCCGTGCCCGCGGCGGAAGGCTCGTTGGCCAGAGCAACTTGTCCGTCTACCAGGCGCATTCCCACGAAATTCCCACATTGCTGCCGGAGATCGGGCGTTTGCGCGAAGTAACATTCCGTGAAGTCGGTGAAGGCACTGGTAACGACATCGATCTCGACAAATACGACCGCTATTACGAGCATCTAATTTTGTGGGACGAGGAGAAGGAGCAGGTCGCCGGCGCCTACCGACTTGGACGTGCGGATGTGATCTTGCGTGAGTATGGACCGAAGGGACTCTACACCAATACGCTGTTTCGTTTTGAGAAGCCGTTCCTCGCCAACCTTGAAGCTGCTGTTGAGATGGGGCGCAGTTTCATCATCAAGGCGTATCAGCGGAATCTCGCCTCACTACCGCTGCTGTGGAAGGGCATCGCGCACTGGATCGCCCGCAATCCACGCTACAAGAAGCTGTTTGGCCCGGTGAGCATCAGCAAAGACTATAGCAGCCTGTCGCGAAAGATGATCGTGGAGTTTTTGCAAGACAATCGGATGCATCCGAACCTTTCCAGCTTCGTGAAAGCGCGGAATCCGTTCCGCTACATGCGCACGCGCCGCATGATGCGCGAATTCATCAGCGCCGACCTACAAAACGTGGATGATTGCTCAGCGCTGATCTCCAGTCTAGAGACAGACGGCAAGGGTATTCCCACCCTGCTGAAGCATTACCTTAAGCTGAACGCGACGCTGCTTAGCTTCAATGTGGACAAAGATTTTTCCTCCGTCGTCGATGGCCTGATCATGGTCGACTTCACCGAAACCGATCCACGGTTGCTCTCGAAATACATGGGTGAGGAAAACTGCCGCCAGTATCTCGCCAGCCACAAAAAGGAAGCGGCCTGAAACCAGGCCGCTTCGTGACAAGACTATTGGGCTTCCATTTACTTCGTGTGAGCGACGCCGTTGGAATCGGTGCTGAACTCAGGCTCAATGAGGCCGTATTCACCGTCCTTGCGGCGGAACAGAATGGCAAGCCGGTGTGTCTGCTGATTGTGAAAGAGGACGAAGGGCTTGTCGCTGATTTCGATGTCCATGATGGCTTCATCTGCATAGAGTG
>CANIZT010000051.1 GCA_947471905.1 Verrucomicrobiaceae bacterium | reverse complement strand
GCTCCAGCAGCGGCGATTTTGTCACCTTTCGTCTTGTCATCGTTCACGCTGCGCCATTCCAGGCCCGTGCGCTGAATGCCGAAGTCATCCTGCACATTCACGTCAAAAACGACCACTTCCGAATCCAGCACCACCTGCTCCTGCGTCTCACGCCTCGCTGCGAGCCGTGGCGATTCGTCGTCAATCGCGTTGATCTTCAAAACCAGTGGCTCACGCGGCGTCAATCCATCACGATCTTTCCACATCACATGCTTCTCGGCATCGGCAGCCACTTCATGAAAAGGAGTCGTCACCTTCGCGCCTGAAACTTTCTCCGCTTCGCCATCGACTTCTGCTGAAGCCAGTTCGCGTGATGCCGTTGCCTCCAAAGACGCCTTTGTGCCCTTTAATACACTCACGGACCCGCCACGCACTTCGATCACCGGCTCCGTCTTGTATTTCAAATAGTCAGGCAAGCGCGTCCGCACCGATAACTCCGTCAATTCAGGCCGCGTGCGTGGCAAAACGTTCAACGTCTTGCGCACATCGCCCAGCGACAGTGAAAGGGCGGCGTCTTCCTTCTGCGGCGGAAAGGCCAGTGGATAAGCGCCTTCCTTCAATCCAGTCACAACAACGGGCTGATCACTGATCTGCGCCTTCGCTCGCGCTGGCGACCAACGCGTGTCCTTGTCGAGCTGCACCTTCAAATCAAACGGCTCCGCATAGGGCACCACGAGCCGATTGGGCAGATTCTCGATCTTCGCGAACGTGAAGCGCTCCACATCGCGCCACGGCGTCACCCAGCGTGCCATAGCATTCCAAGCCGCGTCCGGCACCAACGTCAACGCCGTCACGGCCAGCATCGCGGTTACACCTGCGGCCCAGCCCCACTGAAAATGCTTCGCCTCCGGCACCGCATGCGAGAAATCCTTGTCCTTCACCGCCTCCGCCGCCTGATCCATCGCCGCCTGCACCAGCCGCTCGCTGCGCCCTGCCGAGCCCGCTTCCACATGCGCCAGTTCCACGATGCCAAGCAACTGATCTCCCAACCGCGGGAACGTGCGCTTCAGCAACCGCGCCGCATCTTCCAGACTCCGCTGCCGCCACACCCAGCGATGCCACTTTAGCGGTACCCCAAGCCCCAACGTCAGCGCCCCCGCAATCAGCAACGACGCCCGCAGCCAAACCGGCGTTTCCATCACCCGATCCAGCGCAAACACGAGCACATAAGACAGCGCAATCCCAAAAGCCGCCGCCAGCAGCCCTTCCGTGAGCTTCACGAGCCAGACGCGTTTGCGAAAATCCGCCAGCTTGGTTTCGAGGATGACCGGCAATTCTGTTTTCATAGGCTGGATGGACAGGTTCAAGATTTGAAAGGAATCATCATGATGCCGTCTGTTTACAGACGCTTCAGGGCGCTTTTGTCCTTCAGCAGTAAGGTGATTAAAATCATGAGGCGAAAATACGAAATTTAAGCCTGAGGGTCAAGATAGCTCTGCTCTTGGCTGGGCCTATTCAATGGGTGAGGCAAAAAGCCAAACAAGCTCCTTGATCTCCAATAAGACACCGTCGCTACCAAACCGTCCAATGATCGACAGGTATAAGTTGGGCCGACCTGTCAAATCACGCATTTACATGCCGTTAACGCCGCATGAAAATCGCGCACTGCCAATTCGAGCCTTGGGTCGGAGACTTCGAGCACAACCTGACCCGTTTTGAAGAGGGCCTCAAACGTGCCGATGCCGAGGGTGCGAAGATCGTATCTTTCCCTGAGTGCTTCTTCACTGGTTATCCCGATACCGAGGAAATGGCGCGCAAAAGTGCCTTCGCTGCCGATTCACCTCAAATGAAGCGCATTCTCGACGTCACGGCTCGCCATGCTGCCGTCGCCATCGCGGGTTTTAACGAACTGCGCGGCTCGGAACTCTACAATACCGTCTTCGTCGCACATCACGGCCAGAAGCTCGGTCTTTACAGCAAATGCGCCGCCTACATGAAGTTTCATAAACAGGGCCGCGACTTTCCCGTCTGGGAGATCGACGGGCTCAAGTTCGGCGTGCTCATCTGCGCCGACGGCGGCTACATAGAGCCAGCACGCATCCTCGCGCTCAAAGGCGCTCGCGTCATTTTCGCCCCGCACTTCAACTACATCAGCGACAAGGGCCTCATCGCTCACTTCATGAAAGTCCGCGCTGACCACGCCGCACGAGCTTGTGAAAACAATGTCTATTTCATTCGCGGCAACAACGTCGTCCTCAATCCCGCCAAATCCGGCATTACCAAGAACACCGGCATAGGCTATGGCGACAGCTACGTCATGGATCCCCATGGTGAGATCCTGGTTCAAAGTCGTCGCCATCAAGAAGACTTCATCACCGCCGAAGTCGATCCCCATCACCCACAAGACACCGCCTGGGGTCTCAGCAAAAGCGCCTGGAGCTTCCGCGAGTTCGCGCCGTTCGTGGCGGAGGCGATAAAGCAATGATGCTCTAAATTTAGCAACCAATAGCTATCACAAGAGGAAATAGGATCGAAGCGGCAACTGCTGGGCAGAAAATTATGGCTCCATCGCGACCACAACCTTTTTCAATAAGCCGCAGTGGCTGCTGGAAGCAACGCTGCGCTCCAGTTCGGTCAGATGCTTTAGCGGACTACTATTTGAGCGCGACCGATTGCGGGAGGGCGCGTGATATTATTTTGCGGTCCGCTACGCGTCCGAGCGAAGCGAAGGGGAAAACGAAGAGTGCCTGGTGATCGCCATTCAGGGTGTAGGCAGGATCAAGCGCCTCTGCCAGAGATGGAACCTCTGGATCGTCGTAGCCGAGTTCGTTGTTGAGGGATTC
Organism: Verrucomicrobiaceae bacterium; assembly: GCA_947471905.1. GTDB lineage: Bacteria > Verrucomicrobiota > Verrucomicrobiia > Verrucomicrobiales > Verrucomicrobiaceae > Prosthecobacter. Next base: position 14,947 of record CANIZT010000051.1, on the reverse strand, counting down.
TGCCATGTGAAAGTGACTGAGCCAGTGGTTGCGTGGGAATTCTTTCGACCAATCCCGCCCGTTCGGAGTCAGCACAAACGCGGGAACCTCCCACTGGGGGCGGTGCGTCGTCTCGGGGTCCGTCGTCCCGTGCGGCACTTTCTCCCGCCAGTCCTCGCCGTGATCTGAGGTGTAATAGAGAGAAGTGTGGGCGAGAATACCGCTGTCCACGATGCGTTGGATAAATTGAACTGTGTTGATCCGCACCGAGGTGTAATAAGTCGCCTCACCGGGAAGCGACTGTTCGGGAAGCACATTGTCCTTGTAGGCGAAATGGGAACCCTTCTTGTTCATCACAATGAAAGTTGGTGTTGCGTCGGCGGCAAGATCCCGCAGTAACGCAGGCAGGCATGTTAAGTCCGGCTGAAATTCGTCTGCGGCGGGTCTGCGGTGCTCATTGAGATACTTCTGCTCGCGCAGGCCGAAGTAGTTTTCCCTCCTTTGCAGGATGGACTGGTTGTCATAATAAAGAACTCGATAGCCCGCCTCCCGCGCTTTCCTTAGCAGGCTGTCGACGCTGAGGGCACGGTCCGGCCAGCGCGGATCACAACCGTGGCGTAGCATGACGTTGCTCGCCGCAGAACTGTTGGCGTAGCTGAGCATGCGGAGTGGGCGCCCGATCACAGTGCTTTGCGGTGTCTTCTGCCAGAGTTCATCAAGCACATTGAATTGGATCGATTCGTCGATAACGAGAAGAATGTGACGAGCGTGCGCAGCTGCCACCGGTTGCTGCAGAGGTTCGGGTACAGGCTTCCTTAGCGCATTGTCGGCGGCGTTCAGAGCCATGGAGAGTGGCAGGCCAAAAGCCGGTGCCAAACCGCGCGTGGCACTCTGGCCCCGGAAATAAAAAGCACTGGAAAATCCGCCAACAACAACCATCGCGCACAGCCCCATCAGCGGGAATTGCCCGGCCATGTCCCGCTGAGACAGCACTGGCTGCAAAACCGGACCGCAGCGGCGCGCTAACCATGCACCCGCCCACGGAATCACAAAGAGGCTTACCACACCCAGAGTGCCCCAGGCCGCATCCATGCCATACTCGCTAACCGCATTCGACGCAGCGCCTGCCGCGTTGGCGAGATTCAGATAATCGTAGTAGCCCGCCGCACTTCCAGTCGCACGGAAGACCGTGGCTTCAAAATCCAGTAATGCCAGTGCCACGCCGAGTGTGAGCCAACCCCACCACGACTTGCGCGCCTGTAACAGCATCACAGGGATGGCCATAGCACCCAGATGGCAGACGGCAATCACCACGCAGCCCATCAGTCCATTAGCCGAAGCCTCAATGAGCCTCTTTGGGAAAAACAGTCCAAAGGACAGCAGACTCGCCAGCAAAGCGCTGCTAGCTAGCCCAACAAACGGGGCAAGCTTTAGCCAGAAACGATAGGCGGCACTTCTAATCAAAGGGAAACCACGCCGCGTTCACCAAACCATCAATCAGAAAATTGTAAGAAGCATGATAGGATGACGCCGAAATAGGGGGGCACCGATTAACCATGGAACCCTCTCGTAGTTGATGTCTGCACATTCTCTGTTTCGCCCCATGCTTCAGTGCACATCAGTGATCCAGCGCCGTCATCGGAAAGTCGGTGCTGTTTGTGTGCTGGGAAGCCATGATCGTTTTCATCTTCGCGACAAGATCGGGATGTTCCGCCGCCACGTCTTTCGTTTCTGCGGGATCGGCGGTGATGTTGAAGAGTTCTTCGGTTGCGGGGGTGGCTTTGGCCTTTGCCTTGCCTTTGGCGGCGAGATTGCGGCGCACGAGTTTCCAGTCGCCCATGCGCAGCATCTGCTGGCCGCCATAGCTGGGGAATTCGCGGTAGAGGAATTCACGCTCGGTTTGTTTCTCGCCGAGCAGCGTCGGCGCGAAGCTGATGCCGTCCGTGGTCGGGGTCTTGTCCTTCGCGCCAGCGAGTTCGGTGAGCGTGGGCATCCAGTCTTCGAATCCGGTGACGCGGTCGCTGGTGGAGGCCGGTTTGATTTTGCCTTTCCAGCGCACGATGCCCGGCTCGTGGAAACCGCCATCGTAGAGCGTGCCTTTGCCATCGCGGCGGCCTTCGTTGGAGTTGAAGAAGGCGCAGTCGGTGCCGGCGAGGCCTTGATGCGTGCCGCTGATGGGACCGTTGTCGCTGGAGAAGATAAAGATCGTGTCCTGATCGAGGCCGAGTTCGGTGATGAGTGCCATCATTTTACCAATCTCGCGGTCCATGCGCGTGATCATGGCGGCATACGCGGCCTTGGGCTTGAAATGCGGTAGGTAGCCGTTGCCGCCGGGATAGGGCGGATCGTCGAACTTGCCGAGGTATTCTTGCAACGAGTCATCCGGCACTTGCAATGCGGCGTGCGGCACGGTGGTGGGCCAGTAGAGGAAGAAGGGCTTGTCCTTGTTGTCGCGGGCAAACTTGAGCGCCTGCTCGGCGATGAGATCAGCGGAGTATTCGGTGCCTTGGAAGCGCTTGTAGCTCTCGGGCTTCGTCGGATCTTCGTCCGGCTTGAGTTTGTCGGCGCCAGGAAACGGCGGGTTCTTGAGGTCGATGGTCTTGTCGTTGTCCCAGAGGTAGGTGGGATAGAAGTTGTGCGCGACGCCCTGGCAGTTGTAGCCAAACCAACGGTCGAATCCCTGCTTCAGCGGCTCACCCGTCGAGCCTGGGCCGCCGAGGCCCCACTTGCCAAAGCCGCCCGTGGTGTAGCCCATGGATTTGAAGACTTCCGCAAGGGTGAGCGTGGCATCGGGAATCGGAAACTGCCCCTCATGTTCCGGTTTGCCCATGTGCGAGAGTCCCTTGGCATTGTCGGCCTGACGATTGTCACGAATGAAAGCATGCCCCGGATGCAGTCCCGTCATCAGCACGCAGCGCGATGGCGCGCAGACGGCATTGCCAGAGTAATGCTGCGTGAGACGCATGCCTTCGACCGCCATGCGGTCAAGATTCGGCGTCTTGATGTACTTCTGGCTGTAGCAGCCGAGGTCGCCGGGCCCGAGATCATCGGCGAGAATGAAGATGATATTCGGCTGGCGAGCGTGGGCCGCGAGAGCGAACGCAAAGACAAGAAGGCTGGTCAGGAGCTTCATGGTGTGGTCGGAACGGCTGCGGGAGGCGTTTCTTGTTTGGATTGGCGTTTTGGTAGCGTGTCGAGCTTCCAGTTCAGCCAAAGCGTTAACAGCAGCATCGCGGCGATGAGCAGCGCGATGACGTAGAAGCCTGGGCGCGAAAGAAACTTCATAGAGAAAGCGAAAGAAGACGAAAAAAGCGGGTTTCACAGCGATTGAATCACAACTCCCATTCGATGAAACGGCTTTTATTATTCACCCTGCTGCTAAGTGCTCTGCAATCTGCCTGCGCACTCACGGAGGAGGAGATTCAGCGCTACATTGATAAGGCGATCAAGGCGGGTGGCGGTGAAGTGGTCATTCCACCCGGCGTTCATCTCATCGAGCACGGCTTGATGATCAAAGATGCAAAGAAACTACGGATCATCGGCTTAGATGCTGAGGAAACGGTGCTGAAACTGCCACCGGTGACTTATGCGATCGCTACAGGAGTCACCGAGGTAGGTGCGACCAAGATCAGCGTGAAAACGCAGCGTGGTATCAAGCCAGGCGTGCGCTTGAAGCTTGAATGCGATGGCGAACTGGATTCTTTTACCAAGAAGCCGAAGCCCTATCATATCGCCATCGTGAAAATGGTGGAGAAGGACGTGATTCAACTTGAAGCGCCGCTGAAATTTCCGATTCCCGACGGGACGATGATTCGTCACGAAGACGCGCCGAATCTGATCGAGGTTCGTGGAGCCAGTGAAGATGTGCGTATTGAAAAACTCACGCTCGATGGCGGGCGTGTGGACGGTGACCCACCGGTTCGCGGTCATGCACAGTTATGCGGCGTGATGGCATCGGGTGCTTACAGCTATGAAAAGGGTCCGACTGGACCACGCGTGAAGAATTTGAGCATCAAGCGCTGCTTCATCCAGAACTGCCACGGGCGCGGTATTGCGCTGTATTCGGTGGAAAGCGCAGAGATCGACGACTGCACGATTCGCGACACGTCGGACGAGGCGATCGACTTTGATCACTTCACGGTGAAAGCCATCGCCACGCACAACCACATCGCCCGCAGTTTGATCGGCGTGGAATTGAATGATGCCACCGACTGTCTCGTGGCCGGCAACGATTTCCGCGAATGCACCACCGGCATAAACCTCTGGCGCTGGTGCAAACAGCCGGGCCTCAACGAAGGCAACATCATCGCGCAGAACGTGTTTGAGAAGACCAAGGGCAACGCCGTGCAGATCGCCACTGGGACACAGCGCAACACCATCGCGCAAAATCAAATTAACGGGTCGGGCAAGAACGGCATCATCCTCGCTGGCGAAGGTCAGATCGTGAAATCGAACCAAATTACCGGCAGCGGCATGAAGGCCATCGCGATCAATGAGGGGAAGCACGAGATCGACGCCGCCAAGTGAAGTTGCGCCTTATGCGTACAACCGCTCCACCAGACCCACGGCCCGTTCTCCCGGCAAGGCGCCGATTTCCATCTGGTTCATGACGTAGGCGAACGAGATGCCGTTTTCGGGATCGGCGAAGGCGAGGCTGCCACCGGCACCGGGATGGCCGAAGGCGAGTTTGCTGGAGCCAAAATGACGGCGCAGCTTGCCGACGTCGGATTCGGGATCGGTGTTCAAAGGGTCCTGCATCATGCCCGTGGAGAAGGCGATGGGCGTGAGCAGTACGGAGTCATTTTCCTGGGTGAGCGTTTGCTCGAAATGACGCACAACGACCTCAGGCACGAGCTGCGCACCATTCCAGCGACCACCCTGTGCGAGCATAGAGTAGAATTTGGCGAGACCATGTGCACTGCCGACACCACCCATGCTGGCGTAGCCGGGTGCCCAGGTGGAGCTTTGATTGAAATCACTGACGGCATTCAAACCGAAGGGTGAGTTGAAGGTGCGCTGTGTGAGCGTGCCGGCGGTGTTGAAGGCCTTGATGAAAGGTTGATCGCTGTTGGCAATGCTGATTTTACCAGGATAGATCGGCGAGACGCGATCCCACTGCGCACTGGGCAGGCCAATCCAGAAGTCGAGTGACATCGGGCTGCCGAAGACTTCGCGAAAGTATTCACCGAGCGATTCGGTCTCGGCGAGACGACGCACGATTTCATCCATCAGGAAGCCGAAGGTGCGGGCGTGGTAGCCTTGCCGCGTGCCTGGTTCCCACAGCGGGTGCTGGCGTTCGAGTGCTTCGACGACAGCGTCATAATTGTAGATGGGTGTGGGTGCATCCAGCGCGCACAAGCCCGCGGTGTGCGTGAGCAGATGAATGAAAGCCACATTGGATTTACCACCGCCGACGAACTCGGGCCAGACTTCTGATACCGGGCAGTCGAGTGGGATGCCCGCTTCTGCGAGCGCGAGCATGCAGCACACAGCAGCTGGGCCTTTGGTGGCGGACCAAACGGGCACGAGCGTGTTTTGATCCCACACTCGCGTGCGAGCGCGATCACAGTGGCCGTGGGAGAGATTCAGCACTTCACGCCCATGCTGCCAGATGGAAACGGAGGCACCCATTTCCCAGCGTGTGCTGAAACTGCCCTCGAACCATGCGGCGACGGCCTTGAGATTCGCGGCGCTGGCGGGGGTGCTCATGCGTGATGGGACTCCAGTTGGGCGCGGAGGCAGTCGAGGTCGTGATCCTTCTTCGCGTGCAGGCGCAGCGTGCCATCCATTTCAAACGCACGCTCCAGATAGGTGAGCGATTTGTCGAAATGGCCAAGGCGGGCGTGGTAGCAGCCCATGTTGTAGTAATAAACGGGCTTGGTGCGCAGCGTGGCGGGTCCGCGCGAGAGAACATCGACCGCCTCGACAGTCTGGCCGAGTTCATGCAGGCAGAAGGCGGCGTGGATGAAGCCGCCCGGCTCCATCGACTCCTGCTGGCAGAGTCGCGTGGCCAGGGCTAGCGCCTCGGCCCAGCGGTGCTCGCCCATGAGGCAGAGCAGCGTGATCTCGATGACATCCACGCGGCCATGCATCTCCACCGGCAGCGGCGACAGCTCCTCGCGGGCTTCCTCATGGAGCCCTAGCTCCACGTAGCCCTGTGCGGCGATGATCCTGCGTTCGGCTTCGGTCATTTTCAGTGTGATGGTCGAATGAGAACGCAAAGCGTGCGCAGGAACAAGGTTTTTCCTCCTCCTGTGCAAAAAGCCCGCGCTCAGACCGTCTTCGCCTCACGCAGCTTTTTTGCCATGTCCATGCGCGAAGTGACTTCCCAGGTGCCCCACGTGGCGATGTAGCTGACGAGGGCAAGGAGAGCCCCAAGGATGATGCCGCCAACGAGCATGACAGGCGCATGCTCCTTCAGCACCATCCAAGCATCGACGATGGAATCGGGGAGATGATTGGGAAACGGCGTGGTGGGAACGGTGGTGTAGAGCGCCAGAAACCATTTGCCGATGGCATACTCCAGCCACGCGATGAACGGCAGGGTAAATGGGTTGCTCAGCCAGCAGAGTGCGATGGCGATGGGAATGTTCACACGGAAGATGGCGGACAGAATCGTGGCCGTGGGCATTTGGATCGGCAGCAATTGCAGGGTAATGAACATGCCTACAGCCATGCCGCCGGAGAGCGTGTGCTGCGTGGGCTTCCACACGCGTTTGTCGAGAAAGTGGCGTGCAAACCAGCGCATGACCGGGCTCTGCCGCAGTTTGCGCGGATGCTTGAGGAAGCGGATGGTTTTAAAAACTGAGCGGCGAAACCAGCCGCGAGCCATCGTGAGCATGGTCAATGTCCTCCTTGGTAAACCCAAATGAGCAACGCCGTGCCGAGAGCAATGCGATACCACGCGAAACCGTTGAACGTGTGCCCCTGCACGAAGCGGATGAGCCATTTCACCACGATAAAGGCGGAGATGGCGGAAACCACGGTGCCGAGGACGACCATGGCCCAATCTTCGTTCCCCGCCTCGCCATCCTTGATGGCGGAGAGGATTTTATAGCCGCCTGCGGCCATCAAGGTGGGAATGCCCAGTAAAAACGAAAACTCTGTGGCTGCCGGACGTGCGACGCCAAAAGCCAGCGCCATCAGGATGCTCGCGCCTGAACGCGACGTGCCGGGAAATACCGCCGCCAGCAACTGCGCCAGCGCCACAGCAATCACGACGGCCCAGGTGATGTTGGCCGTGCCGGGCTTGTCCTTGTGCAGAAATTCCAGCACCAGAATAATGAAGCCGCCGATCAGTGTGGCCCACGCGACCGGCGGAATCGTTTCCGGCAGCTTGATGTTGAGCTTTTTGATCAGCAGTCCACCAACCGCTGTGATGAAGAAAGAGACGAATAGTTTCACGAGATAATCACGCGTAGCAGGATCACCCAAGGTGGTAGCCAGATGCTTCAATCGCTGGGTGAAAACGGCCAGCACGGCCAGCACGGCACCGCTTTGGATCACCACATTGAACAGATCGCTTTTCGCCGGCAGCCAGTGCAAATTCTGCGGGATGAGCAGATGCCCCGTGGAGGAGATGGGCAGAAATTCGGTGACACCTTCAATGATGCCGAGGAGGATGATCGCAAGCCAGTCAGGCATGAGGAGGTTTGGAAGAAAGTTGGTGAAATGGGGAAAGGCAACAGTCGGGTGTGTGACAGAGCTTTGCAAGCACGCCGCGCTGCACTCGCTGCAATCACTCTGGTAATTTCGTCGCAAGATGCCCATGTCTTGCCTGCGGACGGTTTTCAAGCTGGCCTTTGTGCCAAATTCGGCTACCATCGCGGCCCCTTCCGGCATGCCAACCAGTGCCTCCAACTCAACTGCGTCGCTCGTGCGCCGCCATCATGCACGATGGCTGGCGGTGCTATATGCGTGCGGCGCTGCGCTGCTGTTTCTCACCCCTCAGGCCGCCGCCCAGTCCGGTTCGACGATGCGTGTACGCCTTGCGGACGGCTTTGATTTTCCCGTGGGCAAGCCGGACGCCGATGGTTTCTACAAAGCACGCGGCTACTGGCCCAATGGCCACCTCGGCGAGGACTGGAATGGTCGCGGCGGCGGCGACAGCGATCTCGGCGTGCCGATTTACGCCCTCGGTCGCGGTGTGGTGATCTTTTCCCAGAACATCGGCGTCGGCTGGGGCAACTGCATCCTGGTACGCCACATCTTCCGCGAGGCCGACGGCAAGATTGCGATGGTGGACTCGCTCTACGCCCACCTGCATGAGCGCAAAGCCAAGCTGCATGACCTCGTCGAAAAAGGCCAACTCGTCGGCACCATGGGCGGCAACAACGGCATGTATCCCGTGCATCTCCACCTGGAGGTGCGCAAGAACCTTCATATTGGCATGAACCGCAGCCAGTTCGCCCGTGATTCCTCGAACTACTACAGTCCCACCGCGTTCATCAATGCGCGCCGCGTGCTCTCCTCCAGCATGCAGAAGTATGACGTGCCGGTAAACAACTTCGCCCCCTATGGCCGGGCGCTCGCCGATACAAACAGCGACGGCGCGCACACCGCCAGCGTGGACGTGCCATCCTTCAAAAGCGGCGGTTCCGGTGCGCCCAAAGACGAACCAAAGCAGGATGATGATTTCTGGTCACGCCTTAAGGCCAAAATGCGCGGCGGCCAGGCCACCAGCGGCACGGACGAGAAACGCTGAGCAAAATACGCATCAGGTGAAAACCTCGTCTTGACGATCTTGCGTTGAACCTGCGAGACTGCGCCCGCATGAAGCGCTCATTCACTTCTCCCGTCGTGCTGCTGGCCTGCCTGGCAGTTTTTTCCACTCTCCACGCCCAACAGCCGGCCGAGCAGGCCATGAGTGAGGAGGACAAGAAACTGCTCGCCGACATGGAGAAGGTCGGCTGGGTCCGTGAAGGCGCGGGGGATCTCGGCGGCATGGCCAAGATCGCCATTCCGAAGGGCTACCGCTTCACGCACGGCAGCGCCACCAGCAAGGTGCTGGAGTTGTTTGGCAACCTGCCGATGGCCTCTGCCTCCGGCATGCTCACCACCGAGGGCTTCGGCCCATGGATCATTTTCAGCTACGACGACGCCGGCCATGTGGCGGACGATGAGAAGGACAAGATCGACGCCGATGCCCTGCTGCAAACCAAACGGGAGCAAGTGGCGGCCTCCAACGAAGTGCGCAAAGAACGCGGGCTGAATGAACTTGCCTTGGAGGGCTGGGCGATTCCGCCACGCTACAACGACAAGACCCACACTCTGGAGTGGGCGTTGAAGGTCAAGAGCGTGAACTCCGGCAGCATCTCCATCAATTATGAAACACGTCTGCTCGGTAGAGCGGGTGTCATGGAGGTACAACTGGTCTGCGGCCCGGATGAACTACAGCCATTGCTGAATGAGTTTCAGCAGCTCATGAACGGCTTCTCTTATGTCGAAGGCCAGCGCTATGCCGAGTTCCGCGAAGGCGACAAGGTGGCGAAATACGGCCTCACCGCGTTGATCGCCGGCACCGGAGTGCTGGTGGCGTCAAAGATGGGTCTGTTCGCGCAGTTGGGTGTGTTTTTTGCCAAACTGGGCAAGGGCGCGATTCTGCTCGTCGTCGGTGCGCTGGCGGGTTTGAAAAAACTGTTCGGCAAACTCTTCGGCGCACGCCAGCAGCCTCCTGAAGCCTAGCGCATGACCGACGGCCAGATGCTGTTCGCAGTCTTCGCGCTGCTCTATCTTATCGAATGCCTGCGCCTCGTGCCATCCACGGCATGGATGGCCGCAGGCGCGGAAAAGTCGCGCTGGAGCACGATCCGGCCGTGGTCACGCTTTCAAATCGGCGGCGGCTCACCGCTGCTGCTCGCCGCGCTGCCGCCGTTGCAGGCACACACGCTCGCAATGCCATGGCTGTTCGTGCCCGAGCACGATTCACTGCGTGTGCGATTGAGCGACAGCATGCGCACGAACCTCGCCTGGGACAAACTCAGCCTGCGTGTTGAGGAAACCACGCTGCATCTCGATCCCAGCACCAGCGTGCGGCTGCCATCTCACACGCTGGCGAAAATCTGGCAGCAACGGCTCGCTGAATGGCGTGGCATGACGCCGGATCAACGCCGCAGCGCCTTTCTCAAGCACGCACGCACCTCGCTCGACACGAAAGCCGCCGGAAAAACGGCCAATGAAGCCGCAAAGCTCACCCGTTCGTTGCGCCTGATCGCCACGATCCATTTCATGTGGTGCTTCGGCGTCATCAGCGTGGTCTATCACCGGTTTGGTGACAGCCTGCTGGTGCTCGGCGCTGCTGCGGTGCTGCTGGTGCTTCAAATCGTGCAGTCATGGCTGTTCCTGCGCACAACGCGCAAAATGAAGGTGGTCGTTCCACATCGCCGCTGGCGTGCGCTCGGCATCGCCTTGCTGCCGCAGCTTGCCATGCGCGCAGCGGATGCGGTGAGCCTCACGACCGATCAAGAACCGCCTCATCCTCTCGCATGGCGTGAATTGTTGGAGGACAAAGCATGGTTGCAGACCGCGTGCCGATTCTGGCGCGAGGCACGCTACATTCCTGGCTGGTCACAGAATGATGCGCTGCCGCTCGAAGCGGAGGCATTGCAGACGTTCTTCCGTCATGAGGGCATCGCTGATGCGGATTACGATCCGCCCTCCGTCGCAAAACTGCCCACCTGTCCGCGTTGCGGCGCTGAATTTCAAACTGGCATCGCCGCATGCAATGATTGTGGCGGCGTTGAACTACGAATTCCGCCGCCTCAAGGCGAATCCGGCACATAGCGCAGCATCCATTCCGCCATCTCGGCATAGATCGGGAAGTCGGTGATGAGCACGTTGTCATGGTCGGCACCGGGGATTTCGATCCAGCGTTTTTCGATGCCGGATGGCAGCGCTGCATACAGACGGCGGCCACATTCGATGGGGATCACACGATCCGCCGTGCCATGCGCGACCAACGTCGGGCAACGCAACGCGGGAATAAGTACGATGGAGCTCGCGGCGTTGAGTGGCAGGGCCGTTTTCCATGCAAACATCCGGCCGGTGATGTTTTGCCAAACGGAACCGCACGTTTCGCCCACAAGGCCCGATGCTTGATGCTGCACGACGTTTTCCAGCGTGTCGAACGTCGAAACCAGCACGGCAGCACGCCATGGCGCATCCTTTTCAGCCGCAGAGCGAATGCCGACGGCTCCACCCATCGACAGACCCATGATCCCTGCCGGTTTCGCCTCGAAGCCAAACTTCGCCGCCACCTCGTGCAACGCCAACGCCGGGATATTTGGCTCCTTCACACCATAGCAGGCCACGATGCCCGGATGATCGCCATGCGCAGGCAGATCGGGCAGGATGCAGCGGAATCCAGCGGCGCAGAAGCGCTCCGCAATGAGCAGGTAGTCTTCTTTTCTGCCGCGACGACCATGCACGAGCACCAGATTGCCAATGATGCCGCCCAAAGGCGAAAGTTGGTTGTTTTTCTTCAGCAACTGCTCTCGAATCAGCAAACCACGCTTTCCTAGCACGCCAGATGGCGCGGGCTCGCACACGATGACGGGCGTGCTGTCGGCGCAGGTGAAGAATTTTAACACCACGCCGTGTGCCGCTGGATCAGCCAGAAATTCGTGATGAAAATTCTGCAATGGCCTGCGGGGCGGATGCGCGACCTGGTCGGCGGCCCACCAACTGGCCGCAAAGGGCAGCAGAACGAGAACACTGGTGATGATAACGCGTCTTTTCACCGGCGGATCATTGCCGAGATTGTGCCGCGTGCCAATCCGGTTATGCTCGGGACCAGCAGATCATGAACACCTCCGCGCTCCTTCGATTTCTTGCCATCGCGATGCCGGCCCTGCTGGCGAATTGCGCCAAGCCCGCCTACCAGGTGCGCGGCCATGCTTCCTACATCGCGGACCAGTACGCGGGCCATTACACCAGTTCGGGGGCGGTTTACAACCCGCAGGGCTGGACCGCCGCGCATAACACGCTGCCGTTTGGCACGGAGGTGAAGGTCAAAAACAACTACAATGGCCGTACCGTGAAGGTCATCGTCAACGACCGTTTCCCTTACTATCCGAACCGCGTCATCAATCTCTCACGTGCCGCTGCTGAGTACATTCAAATCCCGTACCGTCAGCTCGGCGATGTCACGGTGACGGCAAAGACGATTCCCGGTGCGCAGCCGCAGCAAGGCGGAACCTTCAGTCAAAACGCACCCGCACCGACTGCGAGTTATGGTGCGCCACCTCCATCAAACTACGGCACACCACCTCCGGCGAACTATGGAGCTCCTCCTGCGGGATATGGAACGCCGCCTTCAACCTACGGCGCACCACCCGCAGGCTACGGCACCAAGGCACCGCCTTCAGGAATACCGCCACCGCCGCCGGGTTATCCTGGAGCGAGGTGAGTCGGTCGGGGACGCCGATTCCTTGAAAAAATTTGCCACACTCATGCTGCAGGCGTCCATAACCAGATTGCATGACTCCTCCTTCCAGCTCCGAGCCCCCCAGTGATGCCGCCCTGGCAAGACAGGTTGAACGCGGCGACGAAGCGGCGTTCCGCAAGCTGATGGAGCAGCATTTGCAACGGCTGCGCTCGTTTCTGGCTCTCCGCGCTCCCGTTCCAGACCTGATCGACGAAGTGGCGCACGACGCCTTCGTCTTCGCTTATCAAAACATGGCCGATTTCACCGAGGGGTCGATGCAGCCGTGGCTGCGCAGCATTGCGCACAATCTGCTGCGTGACCGGCTGAAGGCGTATGCGCGGGAATCCATCAAGCATGAACGCTACTCCGAGATGGTACGCTGGGAGATGGCGCTGGAGGCCACGGAGAAGCCGGTGAGCGATGAATCGGATCATCTTGCCCGTTGCGTGGAAAAACTAGGCCCCCATCAACGCACGGTGCTGGACCTGCGTTATGAGCAGCAGCTCAGCAGCGAGGAGATCGCCCAGCGTACCGGTCGCAGCACGCTGGCGGTGCGCACGCTGTTGATGCGCGTGCGTCAGCAACTGCGCAAGTGCATCGAATCCCAGCTCCAGCAAACCCCGGCATGAACGACGACGAAATCATCGACAAGGCCTTGGAGGGCGTGCTTTCCAACGACGAGTGGAAAGCGCTGGCGGCCGATCCTGACACGCTCAAGGAGCTGGAGCTGCAGCTCCGCATGGACGCGCTGCTACGTGTGTCTCTTGAGAAAATCGACTCGCCAGCGGCGCTGGGGGAAGCCATCGAAGCCAGCGTGGGTGTATCACCAGTCGAGGATCTCATGCTCAGCATCGAAGCGGCGACGATTGGTGCGCGCAAACAGCGGAGATGGTTTACCACGATGCCGCGTTGGACGACAGCTGCCGCGGCATTGCTCATCGGTTTCACCAGCGGTACGCTGGCATGGCCAGATGTGTTTTTGTGGCTCGATCTCGGCCCCACAGTCGCCCAGCGCACCGGCAAACGCGTGATCCTGCATGGCCACATCATCGCGAATGCGCCGAAGCCCGTCCCCGCCATCACTTTTTCATTCCCATCTTTAAAACCAGCTCCAACGCTGCCTCCGATCTCCACAACGTCCAAGCCGGAGCCGGTGGCAAAAACGCTGATCGTTCCTTCTCAAACTCCTGCGCCAGCGATCGTGGAGAAACAGCCGAAGCCCGAAGCAAAGCCACCTTCTCCGCTTCCAGCACCCGCCGTAGTCGAGTCCAAGGTGCCGTCGATGAATCTCGCCTCCAAACCTACGGCCGAGATGCCTTTCGTTATTCCCGACGTCTCCACGAAAGTCGATTTCGAAAAGCATGTGCTGCCGATCCTCGAACGCTCCTGCTTTGAATGTCACAGTGGCAAACTGAAGAAGCCCAAAGGCGGAGTGCGCTTGGATGATCTCGAACTCATCCGTGATAAAAGCCGCTCGGACAATCTCATGCTGCCGCACAAGCCGGACAAAAGCACTTTGGTGAAATCCATCTCGCTCAAGAAGGACGATGACGATCTCATGCCGCCTGCAAACGAAGGTAAGCCGCTCAGCACGGATGAAATCGCACTCATTAGCCGCTGGGTCGATGAAGGTGCGAATTTTGGCTCTTGGACCTCGACTCGGGCGAAAGAAGTTACCATCTCGACGCAAAACGAAGCGGTGGATGTTTCCAAGCTGCAAGCCGTCGCTGTGCGCATTGATCAACTCATCGAAGCGGATCTCACCAAACACGCGCAGGAGCCGCGCCCGCTCGCCAGCGAGGCCACTTGGCTGCGCCGCGTGTTTCTCGATCTCGTCGGCCGTATTCCCAGCGTTGATGAAACGAAGCGCTTCTTCATTGCGAAGGAGTCCGACAAGCGCAGTCGCGTGATCGACGAACTGCTCGCCTCAAATGGCCATGTGAGTCACATGTTCAACTACTGGTGCGATCTGCTGCGTGCGAAGGATGAACTTGCCGAGGGCGTGCAGGGAGATTTTTACCTCGCTTGGATCAAGCAGAGCATCCGCGACAACAAACCCTTCGATGTGTGGACACGTGAGTTGCTCAGCCCCGAAGGCTACGGCTGGCGTGCGCCTGCCGCTGGTTATTACCTGCGCGATGGCGAGAACCGCGCCGCAAACATCGAAAGCACCGCGACACTCTTCCTCGGCACGCAGATCTCCTGCGCGCAGTGCCACGATCATCCTTTCAACCGCTGGACGCGCAAAGATTACCACCAGTTCCTTGCCTGGACCTCCGGCATCAAGACGGCATCGGAGGATGAGGCTATCGGCACGGTCGAAGGAAACAAAATCAAAGAAGCCGCCGAACGCTATGACCGCCTGGCGATGGCGGGCATGAACTACGAGCGCCAACAGAAGTATGAGCGCATCAAGGAGGCGCTGCTTGCACTGCAACGCGCCGCCGGAGGTGCCGGTGTCGTGAATGGCGAAGGCAAACTCGCCGTGCTACCAGATGATTATCAATATCCTGATGGCAAACCGGGCGATCTGATCCCCGCCGC
>CANIZT010000050.1 GCA_947471905.1 Verrucomicrobiaceae bacterium | reverse complement strand
TCGCCCTCGTTCTGCTCCCCGCTCTGCTTCACGCTCTCGATGAATCGAAGCTCGCAGCTATTCATTCCGGTATGGAGACGGCGGTGAAATCGAAGCAGGCCGCTGGCATCGTCACGCTGGTGATGGAAAAGGGGAAGATCGTGCATCACGATGCCGCAGGCATGGCCGATGTCGCTAAAGGTCGCGCGATGGAAAAAGACGCGCTGTTTTGGATCGCCTCGATGACAAAATCCATCAATGCCAGTGCCGTGATGGTGCTAGTGGACGAAGGCAAACTCGCACTCGATGAACCAGCCTCCAAATGGCTGCCGGAGCTGGCAAAAGTGAAACTCGCCGATGGCAGCGCTCCGGTAAAACCGATCACCTTGCGCATGCTGCTCAGCCATACGGCTGGCATTGCATTTCCCAGACGTGCGCCCTCGGATGGAGCGGTCTCGCTCAAGGCTTACGTGGCATCGTTGCTCAAGACACCACTCGCCTTCCAGCCCGGCAGTGCCTACGAATATGGTTTCGGTCCTACAGTGGCCGGTCGGATCCTCGAACTCGCCTCCGACATGAAGTATGACGCGTTTTTACAGGCAAAAATCTTCGGACCGCTTGGCATGAAGGATACCATGTTCAATCCCGACGAAGCGCATCGCGCCCGTATCGCCCGCACTTACAAGATGGACGACGAAATGCACGAACTGGTGCCCGGCTACAATCCCTTCGTCACCAGCGATGTGACTGTGACGCATATGGTGGAACCCTCTGGAGGCTTGTTTTCCACCGCGACCGACATGGGGCGCTTTTATGCGATGATCGCAAATGGTGGTGAACTCGATGGGGTGCGAATTCTCAGTGAAAAATCTGTCCGTGACATGACCACGCCCGTCAGCGCTGGCGGTAAACAACTCAACTACGCCTGCGGCTGGCAGTGCAACATTGAGACACAACGCGTGAACTCTCAAATGCCGGTGGGCAGCTTTGGACATGGCGGCGCGTTTGCAACGAACGGCTGCATTGACCCACACAGCAAGATCGTCACGATGTTCATGGTGCAGAACGTCCTAGTGCCAGACAGTGGCAAGCCGAAGGATCTGTTTCAACAGCTCGTGATGGAAGCAGCGGGAATCAAATTTTTGCCGCCGCCAGTATTGAAGTCAGGCAAGTAAGAGCGCCAAATCTCAGTTTTTGAGATACAATTCGGGCATGAGCAAGGGGCGGAGCACCACGGGGGTGAGATCACGCGGCAGTGGCTTCCAAGGATGACCTTTGTCCTCGCTTAGCCGTCCCCACCAGAGCCGGCCGCCTTTGCGCCAGGGATCAATCACGAGGCCATCTTCAAAGCGCTGGCCTATAGCAGTGACGACGATGGCGTTGTGTTCACGCATGGTGGCCCGACGTGATGAGGTGAGATGCAAAGTAAGCATTTTGAGGTTCAAGCGGTGCAGGTGCGGAAACAAATCATCACGCCACTGATAGCAGAGACCACGTTTGCGCAGGCCAGTGTTCACTAGGCCGTTGTTCATCCATGGAAAGCACAACGGGTTGAAATCGTCTGAGAGCTTGGCGGATTCTTCAATAGCGGTGATTGCTAGCTTGTCGGCCTCAACAGCTTGAACAGTTGGACTGAGCTGTTGGAGCTCGAAACTGAGCTGACGAGCCTGCGCGCGGCGTTCTTCGGCGGTGCCGAGGTTGACGCATGCGGTCATGAGAAATGGGAGAAGAGGCAGAAGAAGGCGTGAAACGGCTGACATGCGGAAATGAAGAGTCAAAGGGGGCCATGGGCGGCTTCGTGCAGCATGCGAGCCTGCTCCTGCCACTTTTCGCGGGCAACTCGGTTTTTGAAGGCAAGAAGCTCACTGAACGCACGGAGTTCGTCGTCATCCCAATGTGCGATCTGTTTCCAGGTGCGGATGCCGTGAGCGCGAAGCTGCTCACTGATGACTTGTTTGATGCCTTTGATCTTGGTGAGGTCGTCATCGGCCACGGCTGCGAGCGCGGCGGTTTTTTCGTGGGTGCGATGCAAAACGCGGGCCTGGCCTTGGAGACGTTCGATCGCAGCGTTGGCGGTGTGGAGACGTTTTTCACTGTCGGCAAGGCTGCGGCGAGCGAGGCCGAGTCCAGCGGCGTCCTTGGGTGATTTTTCTTCGAGTTTGGTGACGCGGCGCTGCCAGTCGTCACGTTCCTGCGTGAGGGTGGCGATCGTGGACTGGTGCTGGGCGAGTTCGTTGACGAGTGCCGCGGCTTTTTCCTTGAGTGAGGCCGGGACTGCGTCCTTGGGCTTGGCTTTGACCGAAGTGCTGCGTTTGCGTTTCGGTTTGGCCAGAGGTTCGGTTGCGATGGGAGTGGAAACTGCGGCAGTCCCTGGTGTGATGGGCCGGGTGAGTTCGGTTTGCGCGGCGGTGAGCGCGGCAGTGGCTTGATCGCGTTCTTTGCGCAGGAGTTCGAGATCACGCAGCAGCCTGGCCACTTCGGTTTCGAGAGCCTGGCTGGCTTCACGGGCTTTGGCAGCCTCGTCTTCGCGCAGGCGTGTTTTCTGCTGCGCAGATTTTAAATCTTCACGCAGAGTACGGAATCCTTCCTCGGTCTTCTCACGCAGTGTGTTGGCAGAAGCGGTGGCGGTTATGACCTGACTCTGCGCAGATTCACGGTCGGCCTCGGCGGTGCGCAGGGCTTTCAGCGTGTCGTCGATCTGGGTTTGGAGATCTTCAACGCGCTTTTGTATGTCGCTGCCGCGCCATTGCCAACCAAACCAAGCAAATACTGCAGCGGTAAGACCAAGCAGTGGAGCGAGGTAGAGCAGGAGCCAGAGGGCGGAGGACATCAAGGAATCGATTGGAGATGGATGCGAAGCTGCTCAATAGCTTCGGCAGAGAGCTGTTCAATGAGGGCGGCGGGCGTGCCAGTAGGAAGTAGTTTAGATTTTGCGATCCCGCCTGCCTCAACTAGCTCACGCGTAACGGGGATGAGCGTCCAGGTACTGTCAGGAGTGGCGATGGCAAAGATGCCAGCGCTGTCGGCGGCAGGCACTGGAGGCAGGCTTTTGAGTGTGTGAAATGCGTTGCCAGAGGAACGGCAGTTGCCGTTGATGCGCAGTTCGTCGCTCAGTACAAGGATGCGTGGTGCATAAGCCTGACGGACTGCGGCGACGAGTTGTGAATGCAGCGATTCCTCGGCGATTTGGCCAGAGAGGATGGCTTTGGAGCCGAAGAGAGCGAGGGTGAAGATGGCGGGTTGAGGTTCAGCGGGAGCAGGCATGACTTTGTCAGTGCCTTGTAGCCAGTCGATGAGTGTGGCGCTGTCGTTTTGCAGTTGAACGGCATCGAGTCCTGCAGGCAGGTCTGTTTTCCACGGTTGTGCCTCACGCGCGATCTGCCAATCCACAGGTTTCCAAGCCTTGCCACTCAGACCGAGAAAGAAGGATTTGCCGTTCGGTTCTCTTACCAAGGGAAGCAAAGCAGTGGTGATGGGACCAAAGTCACCAGTGGGCCGCCTTTTGCTGCTGATACGGATTTCATCGATCAACCGCCGTGGCGAGAAGACGCTGATCGCATCATCGAGAATGGCGCGTTTCATTGCGGCTGAGCCGATTTCACCACGCAGAATGACCTGCTGATCGCGCACGGCGATGAACAAATGACCTGCTGCAAGTTTGTTGAGACGGTCGTTTTCAGTCTCGGCAGCACGTTGCTGCTGCAAAGTGTCACGCAGTTCGTGCAGAGCAGGAAGGATGCGATGTTGCCATTCGGTTTCGCTGACGCCGAGGGAGAGAGCTTCAGCCAGAAGAGATTCGTCTGGTTGTTGGAGCGAGATTTCGCGCCAAGGCTGGCCGATGATGGCTAGATGAGCCTGCGTGGTCTGCTGTGGTTCGGGGACGCTGCGTAGAGTGGCAGAGACGTTGGCTGCTTCATCGTGGTTTTCTCTGTCAGCACCGAGAGCGCCTTCTGCCGCCCCCCCTTTCACACTCCAGCTTTCCTGCACACTGCGTGCGAGGTCGCGTGCCTCGTATTCACTCGCGGCAGTGCCGAGCAGCCGCGCGCGTTTACCGCTGGCGGCAAGTAGCATCCAACCGGTCGGGTAGGGAGCCACTTCGATCTCGTTTTGCACGGCGCACACAGGATTAAACCGCAGGCCGAGGCTGGCACTCAGGGGCGTAGGCGCACGCACGAGATCACGCATCGTCGCTTCGATGGTTAGACGATCCTGAATCGTACGCACGCTGCCGCTGAGGTGTGCCTGCTGGCCGTCAAAGGCGAGGCGCAGCCTGCCGAGCCGTTGCACGAGAGTGGACTGCTGCGCAAGTGCCTGCTGCGCGGCTATTTCAAGCTCATGCTGCATGCGTGGCAGCAGTAGGAACGCGCCGATGAGCCAGAGCGCTAGCAACGTGACAGCGGAGAGGGTCCAGCGCGCGTGCGTCATGTCGGGAGGATCACTCTTTCTCGGTGAGCATGCGCACTTCGTCGAAACTGAAGCGCCGCACCTCACCACGCTGACTGGTCTGCACCAAGGTTTCCGTGCCGACTTCGAGCGCGGTAAGCCAGCCATCGCCATACACCCAAGTGTCGAGGCAGATTCGGGCGGGCAGAATGCGCGGCAGACCGTCTTTTTGTGCGGTGTGACCGCAGATCAGAGTCTTGCCGGAAAAATGGGGATGAGAGTCATCAAACCGCCGCCAGAACAACCAATCATCACTTTGATCCGGCATGGGCAGCATGGCGTTCACATTCGCGTGTGCGAAGATGTGAGTCGGCGTCGCATGCCAGCGTCGCAGGCGCTGACTTAGAAAATCCCAGTGCTCCTGCGGCACGGTGTTCCAGTCAGGTTTGTCCATACAGCCATAGGACTGCATGGTCTGACGGCCTCCCACGGCATACCAAGAATCGGAATCCACCATGCTATTCCGGGCGTCGAGCATGAGGATCTCGTGATTGCCAAGCAGCGGGATGAGTTGGGTCCGCTTTTCAAGTTCCAGTAAAATATTAATCACACCACGCGTGTCCGGCCCACGGTCCACATAGTCCCCCAAAGTCACCACCTGATCATCCTTTTGCAGGGCCAATTCCTCCAGCATCAAATTCAGAGCGGTCGAGCAACCATGGATGTCACCGATGACCAGCGTACGACCACGGGTGTTTTCTCGTGGGGTCAGCCGTATCCTCGACGTATGGATGTCGGGCGCGTCATCGCTTACCAATATGGGCATGACACATTAATTGCGCATGGAACGCCGGACGCAACCACCGATCATCGTGATGGCGCAATGAGTTTAGCCATGCAAGTTGGGCGGATGCCCCGCCGCCCGAATCCAAGCAAGCAGCCATCAGCAGCCCCCATTTCCCCTACGGCCAGCCAGACGATTTTTCAGGCACGGGGCCTGCGCAAAGTTTACCACACCGGCGAATTCGACGTGGTGGCGCTACAAGGCGTCGATCTCGACTTTCACACGGGTGAATTGGTGGTGCTACTCGGTGCCTCCGGCAGCGGCAAATCGACGCTGCTGAACATTCTCGGCGGTCTCGATGTGCCCACGGCCGGTTCGCTGCGCTACAAAGGCTGGGATCTTAGCGGTGGCGGTGAGCGCACGCTCACGCAGTTCCGCCGCAACTGTGTCGGTTTCGTGTTTCAGTTCTACAACCTCATCCCCAGCCTAACTGCCCGCGAAAACGTGGCCCTCATCACCGAGATCGCCCCGGACCCGATGAAACCTGAGGACGCACTCGACCGTGTCGGCCTCAGTCATCGCCTCGATCATTTTCCCTCGCAGCTCAGCGGCGGTGAGCAGCAGCGCGTGGCCATCGCCCGTGCCATCGCGAAAAAACCCGAGGTGCTGCTGTGCGATGAACCCACCGGCGCCCTCGATGTGACCACCGGCATCACCGTGCTGGAGGCCATCGAGCGCATCAATCGCGAACTCGGCACGCTAACGGTCGTCATCACCCACAACGCCGCCATGGCCGCCATGGCCGACCGCGTGCTGCATCTCTCCGACGGGAGCATCGTCAAAGAGAGCCGCAACGAGCAGCGGGTGGATGTGAAAACACTGCAGTGGTGAGGCTTGTCAGGTGAAAAGAATATGCGTTCCCGCCCCGGCGGATTCTTCGTAAAACTGGCCGACGGTTAGCACGCCATCGACGCGGTCCATGAGGTCTTCCTTCTTCAGCTTGAACATGTCCATCGCCAGCTTGCAGGCGTAAATCTTGCCGCCGGAGTCGGAGATGAGTTCGAGGAACTCGCGCACGGGCGGGATGTCGAGCTTTCCCATTTCCTTGTTCATCAGATGCGTCGCAAAGGCCGACACGCCTGGAATCGCGCCCATCACGGTGGGAAACGGAATCGTCATTGGCATGCCAAGCATCGGCATGGCCATGTTCAGCGCGGAATTACCGACGGTGGAGACTTTCAAGTGGTCGAGTGTCTTGTTTGCGAGGGCGTTGAGGCCGAAGAAAGTGAAGAACAGCGATGCCTCGATGCCTTCCATGCGTGCGCCGTTCGCCATGATAAGCGCCGGGTAAATCCCATCCAGCGAGCCGCGGCTCACGATGATGGACATTTTTTTCACGGGTTGTTTGTCGTCAGGAGTGCTCATGGTCTTTGATTTGTGAGGTTAAATGCAGCCGACGGGTTTCGGTATGCCCGCTATCTTCGAGGACTTCTTCAGCGGCCCGCCGGGGAAAAGATCATAGAGCTCCTTCGTCGTCACCACGCCGCTCTTGCCCATGCTGCGGATCGTGAGCGCCGCGCCCTTCGCCTGCTGCTCACGTAAATAACGCACGACTTTCATATGCGCCTCTGTGAGCGCTCCGATGCCTTCCTCGGCAGCGATGGCGGTAGCGATTGCTTCATTCCATTGTGACGCGTTCGTGAGGTAGCCCTCTTCGTTCACATTAACTTCGGTTCCTGCGATGGTCTTGTTCATAAATCTGTGGGTTGGGATGATGATTACGCTTCGATGGGCTTCTTTTTCTGCCGGCTGATGCCTGGCAGCGGCCAGCCTTTCAGCAGCACGTTCCAGTAGATGTGGCGGAAGGCCAGTTTGCCGAGGTGATTAAGCCTGCTTTCCTCCAACAGCTTCATTGGGCCAAAGGAGAACGGAAACGGTCCCTCATGCGGCTCGTAGTCGTAGCTGAAGTCGATGAGCAGCGCTTTACCGTTGCCGGATTCGATGAAGCAGTTCGAGTGGCCGTCGAACTCCTCCTTCAGCGGCTTGCCTGCGATGTGCAGCAGGATGTTGTCCGTCAGCGTCTCGCTTTCGAAATGAGCCACTGAGCCCGCCTTGGACGCGGGGAGGTTTGTCGCATCGCCAATCACAAAGACATCGGGATACTCCACCGACTGAAGCGTGTGCTTCTGTGTGGGGATGTAGTCCAGATCATCTCCCAGCGCAGAGCGGCGCACGGCTTCATCACCCATGTTCGTCGGGATCGTCCCCAGCAGGTCGTAGGGAACCTCACGACCGTCGAAGCAGACGAGCTTGTCATTTTCTTGATCGACTTTCTCAGCCACGAAATCAGTCACCAGTTCAATTCCCTTGTCGCCGAGCAGGTGCCCGAGCTTTTTCGATGCCTTTGGCTTCGTGAAGGCCCCGGACAGTGGCGTGACATAGGTCAGCGTCACCTTGTCACGAATGCCACGCTCGAGGAAGAACGTGTCAGCCAGGAAGGTGAACTCCAGCGGTGCCACGGGGCACTTG
This sequence comes from Verrucomicrobiaceae bacterium, assembly GCA_947471905.1. Taxonomy (GTDB): domain Bacteria; phylum Verrucomicrobiota; class Verrucomicrobiia; order Verrucomicrobiales; family Verrucomicrobiaceae; genus Prosthecobacter. The sequence continues at coordinate 10,434 of CANIZT010000050.1, read as the reverse complement.
ATCGGCATTTCGTTGATATGGACCACCACACGACCGCCTTGGAAGTCCCCCAGCTTGTCACGCAGCGCCCTCGCACCATCCAGCGTGTAGAAATCATGCACATTCACGCGCCACTTCGGTCCAAGCATGCCTTCCGTCTCTTCAGGAGCCGTGCGGCAGCCGGTGGCGACGATGAGGAGGTCGTATTTCAGTTCGCGCCCGTCCTTGAGTGTCACCGCATGGCTCTCTGGCGTGATTTGATCCACCTCCGCCTGGATGAACTCGACGTCACGCGGAATGAAATCGCGCGTCTGCCGGATGATGTCGCTCTCCTCATACTTGCCGAAGGGCAGAAACAAAAAGCCCGGCTGGTAGAGATGCTTGTCCGAGCGGTCCACCACCGTCATGCGCCATTCGGACGCGGGCAGGCGTCGGCGCAGATGGTTCGCCATCATGGTGCCTGCGGTGCCGCCGCCGAGGATCAGTAAATGCTTGCTCATGGTGGTTGGAAGGTTGTCTTTGCAAGACCGCTATATGAGCGTATGCGTATATGCAAGAATTAACTCTCACCCGATCTTGTCCTCCATGAGCCATCATCTCGACTCCGACGAACGCGGCATCATCCTGCCTTGTCCCGCCTGCGGCACAGCCAATCGCATCGCCTACGCCAAAGTCAGCCAGCAGGGCCGCTGCGGCACCTGCAAGGCGGATCTGCCCTTGGTCGCCGCTCCGGTCGAAATGACCAGCCCCGCCGCCTTTGCCGCGCTCATCTCTCAAAGCCCGCCGCCCGTCGTCATCGACTTCTGGGCCGCGTGGTGCGGTCCCTGCCAGATGATGGCCCCCGAATTCGCCAAAGCCGCCGCCCAGGCCGCTGGCGAGGCCATCTTCATCAAGGTGAACACCGACGAGCAGCAGCAAATCGCCGCGCAGTTCCGCATCCAGGGCATCCCCGCCTTTGCGCTGTTGCGTAACGGCAAAGTCACCGCTCAAACATCGGGTTTCCAGCCTGCGGCACGCTTGCTGGCGTGGATGCGGCAGAATTAAGAACCGCCAAGCTTCTTCACCTGTTGGGAAAGGCGCTTCATGAGGTTGTTGCACACATTGTCGCAGAGATCGGTGATGCTGGGATCGGCGATGAAGCAGATAGCGGCTAGGCCCTCACGGCGGCGACCCACCATACCGGCATCGACGAGGGATTGCACATGACGCGAGACATTCGCCTGCGTGAGCCCGGTGGCCTCGACGAGTTCGGTGATATTCTTCTCTTCTTCCTCCAGCGCCCTCAAGATTTTCAGGCGACTGGGCTCGGCGAGGGTGCGGAACCAGGATGCGATCAAGATGAGCGCCTCTTCGGACACTGGAGGCGGAGTTTTTTTCGTACGTGTTGCCATGGTATGGAAAGTATTTGCGCAGCAAATCTATATGCGTATAGACTCATATAGTTACATTTAATTATCATTCAAAGCCCTCAATCGTCAATCTCGAATCACCCGCATACTATGAAGATCGAAAACGCCATCCGCGCCCTCGCAGGCACCATGATCCTAGTCAGCCTCGCGCTGGCTCATTATGTGAGTCCCGACTGGCTTTGGCTCACTGCCTTTGTCGGTGCGAACCTCTTCCAATCCGCCTTCACTGGCTTTTGTCCGGCGGATAACATTCTCAGAAAGCTCGGTGTCGGCGGCAGTTGCTGCACGAAGGTCTGACTCAATCACCAGCCGCTTCACCCGATGAAAATCCTCTCATGCCTCCTCCCCGTCCTGTTGCTGGCCGCTTGCGGCAAGCACGAGCAAAACCCCTCTCCATCCGCACCGCTGCCGACCGCCACCGTGAAGGCCGAGACGGTGAAATGGAGTCCTCACATGGCAGTGGAGGAGGTCGTGGGCACCGTGCGGTCGAAACAACGCGCCGTCGTCGAGGCGAAGGTGAGCGGTCGCGTGCTCGAATACACCGCCACGCCCGGCGCGATGGTGAAAGCGGGCGATTTGCTCGCGCGGCTCGATGTGCAGGAAATCCAGGCAAAGGTCGATCAGGCCCGCGCGATGCTCGATCAGGCGAAACGTGACTTTGATCGTCAAAAGCAGCTCATCGCCATCAATGCGACCACGCGGCAGGAATTTGACGCCACCGAAGCTCGTGTGAAAATCGGCACCGGAGCTGTCAGCGAGGCCGAAACGATGATGAGCTACGCCAAAGTCACCGCGCCCTTCGATGGCGTGGTCACGCGCAAGCTCGCCGACGTGGGCGATCTCGCCATGCCGGGCAAACCGCTGCTCGAAATCGAAGCGCCCACCTCTCTGCGCTTTGAGGCCGATCTTCCCGAGGCCATCCTCGATCGCGTGAAGCTCGGTGAAAAGATGTCCGTTCGTCTCGCGAACGTCGTTGAAGGCACCGTGAGCGAAATTTCGCCCGTCGCCGATCCCGTGAGCCGCACCTTCAATGTGAAGCTCGATCTGCCGCCGACTGAAGGCCTGCGCACGGGTCAGTTTGGTCGTGTCTCGGTGCCCGCGGCCGAGGTCAAGCTGCTGCTGGTGCCGCAAAGTGCCGTCTTGAAGCGTGGGCAGATGGAACTCGTGTTCGTCGCCAAAGACGGCAAAGCTGCGCTGAGGCTCGTGAAGACCGGCAAGGTGCTCGAAGACCGCATCGAAGTCCTCTCCGGCCTCGAAGAAGGTGAACAGGTCATCGTGAGCGAAACTGCGAAACTCACCGACGGCCAACCCGTGACGATCCAGCCATGAGCGAGTCTTCTACCCCTCATCTCGGCATCGCAGGCCGCATCGCGGCGGCGTTCATTGATTCGAAGCTGACGCCGCTGGTGGTCATCGCGTCCGTCTTGCTCGGCGCGGCGGCGGTGGTGCTGCTGCCGCGTGAAGAAGAGCCGCAGATCAAGGTGCCGATGGTCGATGTGATGGTTTCCATGCCCGGCTCCACCGCGAAGGAAATCGAGGAACGCGCCACGCGACCGATGGAAAAGCTGCTCTGGGAGCTGCCCGGCGTGGAATACATCTACAGCACGTCACGCGACAGCGAGAGCCTCGTCATCGTGCGCTTCAAAGTGGGCGAAGATCCCGATGTTAGCCTCGTGAGACTCACGGAGAAGCTGCGCTCGAACTACGACCGCATCCCGATGGGTGTCAGCGCACCGCTCATCAAGCTCAAGAGCATCGACGACGTGCCGATCCTCGCGCTCACCTTGCACAGCGCCCGCTACGATCATCTCACTCTGCGTCGTTTGGCCGCGCAAATCGACGAGGAGATCAAACAAGTGCCGCTGGTAGCCGAGACGACGCTGATTGGTGGTTCGCGCCGCACTGTGCGTGTACTGCTCGATCCCGTGAAGCTCGCCAGTCGCAATCTGAGCCCCGCAGGCCTCGTGCCGATGCTCCAGCAGGCGAATCGCCAGTTCCGCGCCGGCGGCCTGACCACCGGCAACAACGAAGTGCTCGTCGAAACCGGCGGCTTTCTAAAAACGGCTCATGAAGTCGGCGATGTCGTCATCGGCGTGTTCAGCGGTCGTCCCGTCTATCTCCGCGAAGTAGCCGAGATCGCCGATACCGGCGAAGAACCGACGCAATACGTCTTCCACGGTTTCGGAAAGAGTGGTGCAGCCGTCCCGGCTGCGAAAGAAGCAGGCGGGACGCCTGCACCACATTCCGAAGAACCCGCCGTCACCCTCAGCATTGCCAAACGCCCCGGAGCGAACGCCATCAGCGTGGCCGATGAAGTACTGCGCAAGGTCGAACTGCTCAAAGGCAGCGTCATTCCCGCCGATGTCACTGTTAGCATCACGCGAAACTACGGCGAGACCGCGGCGGAAAAATCCAACGAGTTGCTGCTGCACATGGGCATCGCCGTTTTCAGTGTCGCGATCCTCATCTGGCTCACGCTCGGCTGGCGGGAGAGCGGCATCGTCGCGGTGGCCATCCCGGCCACGCTGGCGCTCACGCTGCTCGTTTTCTACCTCTACGGCTTCACGCTGAATCGCATCACGCTCTTCGCGCTCATCTTCAGCATCGGCATCCTCGTGGATGATGCCATCGTGGTGGTCGAAAACATTGTTCGGCACTTTCACCTGCCGCAAAACAAGGGTCGCAACTGGTCCGCCATCGCTGTGGAAGCCGTGGGCGAAGTCGGCAATCCAACGATCCTCGCCACCTTCGCGGTGATCGCCGCCGTGCTGCCGATGGCCTTTGTCGGCGGCCTCATGGGGCCTTACATGCGGCCGATTCCGATTGGTGCCAGCGCGGCGATGTTTTGGTCGCTGCTGATCGCCTTCATCGTCACGCCATGGGCTTCGATTCGCATTCTGCGTTGGGGAAAGAAGTATTCGACACTCACAGACGGCACGCCATCGGCCAAAGACCTCGAACATCACGACGCCAGCGAGCATCCCGAGGACTTCTTCACGAAACTCTACCGCCGCATGATGGGACCACTGCTGCATCACACCGGCTGGCGCTGGACGTTCCTCATCGGCATCACCGTGATGTTGGTCGCGAGCATGGCGACCGTCGGACTCGGCTGGGTGAAGGTGAAAATGCTGCCGTTCGACAACAAGAGCGAATTCCAAGTCATCCTCAACATGCCGGAAGGCTCGTCGCTGGAGCAAACCGCCGCCGTCGCTCGCGAAATGGCTGCCGCGATCCGCACCGAGCCTGAAGTGACCGATTACCAAGTCTATGCCGGTGTCGCCTCGCCCTACAATTTCAACGGCCTCGTGCGTCACTACTTCATGCGACGCGGGGCCAACGTCGCCGACATCCAGGTCAACCTCGTCGGCAAACACGAGCGCAAGGCGCAGAGCCACGACATCGCCAAACGCATCCGTCCCGCCGTCACAGCCATCGCGGATCGCTACAAAGCCCGCGTCGCCATCGCCGAAGTGCCGCCGGGGCCGCCGGTACTTCAAACTCTCGTCGCGGAGATTTATGGACCCACTGAGGAAGCACGTCTGAAGCTCGCCGAAGACGTGAAAACCATCTTCAAGACCACGCCCGGCGTGGTGGATGTCGATTGGTACATCGAGGCCGATCAGCAAAAAGCCCGCTTCATCATCGACAAGGAAAAAGCCGCGTTGCACGGCATCAGCGCCGCCACGATCTCGCAGACGCTCAAGATCGCTGTCGATGGTGAAAACGTCGATTTGCTGCATCAGCCCGAGGAGAAGGAAGACGTGAACATTCGCCTAGAACTGCCTCGAAGCGCCAAAACCACGCCCGAGGAGCTTCTCGCCCTCCGCGTGCGTTCCGGCGATGCCAACGCGCTGCCCGAACCCGGTGCCAGCGGCTCGCCGCTCGTGCCGTTGCGTGAGTTGGTGAAGGTCGAGCACGTCACCGTCGAGAAGAGCCTCTATCACAAGAACCTCATGCCCGTGACTTACGTCATCGGCGATGTCGCCGGCATCGTCGAAAGCCCCGTGTATGCCATTTTCCAGATGAACGAAGCGCTGAAGAAGCTCGACACCCGCGAGTTCGGCGGCAGTGGCGCGGAACTGCAAATCCTCAACGCCTCCATGCCCTTTAGCGACGCCGAACCCGCGATGAAATGGGACGGCGAGTGGCACATCACCATCGAAGTCTTCCGCGATCTCGGCGCGGCCTTCGGTGCGTGTATCATCCTGATCTACGTCCTCATGGTCGGCTGGTTCCGCAGCTTCCTGACGCCCGCCATTGTCATGATCGCCATTCCGTTCTCGCTCGTCGGTATCCTGCCTGCGCATGGATTGATGGACGCCTTCTTCTCCGCCACCAGCATGATCGGCTTCATGGCCGGCGGCGGCATCGTCGTGCGCAATTCGATCATCCTCGTCGATTTCATTGAGCTACGCGTGCGTGAAGGCATGCCGCTGAGCGAAGCCGTGATCGACGCCGGAGCCGTGCGCTTTCGCCCCATGCTCCTCACCGCCATGGCCGTCGTCGTCGGTGCCGCCGTCATCCTCGCCGACCCCATTTTCCAAGGCCTCGCCATCGCCCTCATGGCCGGAGAAATCGCCAGCCTGCTCATCAGCCGCATGGCCGTGCCTGTCTTGTATTTCATGGCCAACCGCCATGCTCAACCAGAACCCAAACCATAGACCCATATGAAACCCAACATCGGCACCATCGACCGCGCCCTGCGCATCATTCTCGGCCTCGGCATCATCGCCTACGGCATCGTCAATCACACCTGGCTGGGAGCCATTGGCGTCGTGCCACTGCTCACCGCCTTCATCCGTTTCTGCCCGCTGTATTGCCCGCTCGGCATCAGTACCGTCGGCAAGAACGATAAGAGTGGTGGTGGTTGCTGCGGTGGAGGCAAGTGCTGCTGATTCCTCATCAAACCCTTCCCCACCATGAATCCACGCTACATTGCCGAAACCACCAAATCACCGGCCCAGGCTGTGACCGACCTCGAAGCTTCCGTCAAACAGCACGGCTACGGCGTGCTGCACATCTACGATTTGAAGGCAACGCTCGCCAGCAAGGGCTTCGACCTGCCGAACGCCTGCCACATCCTCGAGGTCTGCAACCCCAAGCAGGCCGCCGCCGTGCTGACAGCCGACATGGGCATGAACATCGCCCTGCCCTGCCGCATCTCCGTCTATCAAGATGGTGGCAAGACGTTGATTGGCATGGTTCGCCCTTCGGCGCTGCTGGCTTCACTGTCCGAGTCCGCCGAGCTGAAAACCATCGCCGAACAGGTGGAGAAAGACACTATTGCCATCATCGAAGCAGCGAAGTGAACCACCGAGTCATGATCTGGACTCTAATCATCGTCACCGTCATCGTTCTCGGCTGGTATTGGTACGAGGGACGCTGGGACCGGCAACTGTTCAAGGCCGAATCTGGGCGTGTGTGCGTGAACATTCATCCACCGGAGGCGAAAGCGTTTCTCGACGCGCATCCCGATACGCAAGTGCTGGATGTGCGCTCGGACGCGGAGTTTAGCGATGGCGCGTTGCCGGGTGCGATTCAGATCTCACTCGGCGACGCCGCATTTCAGGAGAAGCTGGGCAAGCTCGACAAGGCGAAGCCGGTGCTGGTGTATTGCGCGGGCGGTTTTCGCAGTCGCAAAGCGGTGGCGGTGCTGAAGGCGCAGGGCTTCACGAATATTCAGCATCTGCATCGCGGCTTTCACTCGTGGCGGCTTGCCGGGCTGCGGGTCGATTCAACGAAGCGCTAAAATCGCAAATCCGGCACAGCCTGCGCAGTTTGAATGGCTCCAGCGCCAAGTAGATTAGCTTCAGCCAAATGGGGCACATACCCCATGGCTTTACAGGGGTGTCACAAACACTTTTGCTTCCAACCATGAAAACGATTCAAGTCTATGACCCTGCCATGTGCTGCTCGACGGGCATCTGCGGCACCGAGATTGATCCTGATCTGGTCAATTTTGCCGCGATGCTGTCACAGCTCAAAGGCATGGGCGTGCAAGTGGAACGCTTCAATCTGGGGCAGCAGCCGGGTGCGTTCGTGGAGAATGAGATGGTGAAAGACCTGCTCACCAAGGAAGGCGTGTCAGTACTGCCGGTGATGTTTTGGGATGGTGAGGTTCACATGAAGGGGCGCTATCCGACGCATGATGAGCGGCCGGATTGGTTTCGCGCGGCGGCGGGAAAAGCGGAGGTGGCGGTATGAAACTGCCGCTGTTTCGTCCTGATCCGGCCAGCAGCACACGCTACTTGTTTTTCACCGGCAAAGGCGGCGTGGGGAAGACCTCATTGTCCTGTGCGACGGCCTTGAAACTGGCGCAGGCGGGCAAACGCGTGCTGCTGGTGAGCACTGATCCGGCTTCAAATCTCGATGAGGTGCTGATGACGACGCTGACGAATCAGCCGACGCCTGTGCCCGGTGTGCCGGGTCTGGATGCGCTGAACATCAATCCGGTGCAGGCTGCGGCAGCGTATCGTGAGCGATTGATCGGGCCAATGCGCGGCGTGCTGCCGGAAGCGGCGCTGCGGAGCATGGAGGAGCAGCTTTCGGGTTCCTGTACGGTGGAGATCGCCGCGTTTGATGAGTTCTCGGGTCTGATCGGCAATCCCGCTGCGGCGCAGGAGTATGATCATGTCATCTTCGACACGGCACCGACCGGACACACGCTGCGCCTGATGAGTCTCGCGAAGGCGTGGGATCAATTTCTGGACAACAACACCAGCGGCACCTCGTGTCTGGGGCCGCTCGCAGGCTTGGAAAAGCAGCGCGTGATTTACGAGAACACGGTCAAGACGCTCGCGGATGCTGCAGCGACAACGTTGGTGCTGGTGAGCAGGCCGCAACTTTCAGCGTTGCGCGAGGCGCAGCGTACGTCGGGTGAATTGCGTGCGCTGGGGGTGACGAATCAATGCCTCATCATCAACGGCACGTTTGAAACGAATTGTCCGCAAGACGTGACGGCGCAGGCGATGCAACTGCGCGGTGAGGCGGCTTTGAGCAAAGCGGCGGCTTTCATCGAAAGCATGCCCAGTTTCATCACACCACTGCGGCCGATCAACATTCTCGGCATCGCAGGCCTGCGGGTGCTGCTGGAGGGCGACGCTTCCGCAACGAGCGCCGTTTCACTCGAAACAGACTGGGTTGCACCGGAGATGCGCAGCCTTGAAGACTTGGTCAGTGACATCGAGAAGCAAGGTCATGGGGTGATCATGACGATGGGCAAAGGCGGCGTGGGCAAAACGACTGTCGCGGCGGCGATTGCGGTGCTGCTGGCGCGTCGAGGCCATGCGGTGCATCTCAGCACGACGGACCCTGCGGCGCATGTCGCGCAGACGCTTGATGGTCAGGTTGCAGGTCTCACGGTGAGCCGGATTGATCCTGCGGCAGAGACGGCGGCGTATCAGCAAGAAGTGTTGGGCAATCAAGGTGCGCAGATGGATGCAGCAGGCCGCTCGTTGCTCGAAGAAGATCTGCGCTCGCCCTGCACGGAGGAGATTGCCGTGTTTCGTGCCTTTGCGCGTGAAGTGGGGCTGGGGACGCAGCGCTTTGTGGTGCTGGATACCGCCCCCACGGGCCACACGCTGCTGCTGCTGGATGCCAGCGAGGCTTACCATCGTGAATTGCAGCGTCAGGCGCGCAGCACGCAACCGGAGGAAGTGCTGCACTTGCTGGATCATCTGCGTGATCCTGATTTCACGCATATCCTGCTCGTCACCCTGCCGGAGGCCACGCCCGTGCATGAAGCAGCGGCGTTGCAGGAGGACCTGCGGCGTGCACACATCGAGCCGCACGCGTGGGTGATCAATCAAAGCCTACTGGGATGCGGTTCGTGCGATCCTCTGCTGCAACGTCGTGAACAGACCGAGCACCGCTACATTCGCGAAGTCGTGGAGAAGCAGGCGAAACGCACTGCATGGCTGCCATGGCAGGCGGAGGAACCGATCGGTCCTGATGCCCTCGCACGACTGGCATCATCCAAACTCCAGTCCGTTTGCGCATGAGCCTGGGGAGCTAATGGTTGCTTCGTGAGTCAGCTGACCTTCACACCATCAAAACAGATCGGCACCTCACGATGAGGTGCCGATGTGAACTGACGGATCCTCCGTCATGGTCTCATACCAACTGATCCTGGCAATCAGTCGTCAATGATGACGCGGCTGATCACGCGGTTGGTGCCTTCGTTAAGGTAACGCACGCTCACAGGGAGACCCACCTTGATGCGCTGCCGCGCTTCTTCATTGGTGAGGAGCTTGCCGGCCTTGGTGGCATAGACCACGGTCTTGCCATAGACATAAGTTACCGGGCCGGTGGCTTCCTTCATGATGAAGGTGGTGCCGTCCACATATTCATTGATGATGCCCGAGCTGGTCGTCGTCTTGACGGTGGTCGAGCTTGAACCATCGGGCTGCACGGTGGTGGTTTTGACGGTGGAGTCCGCTGCGATGACTGCGGAGGCGGTCATGATGGCGAATGCGATGCTGGTGAGTTTGGTTTTCATTCTTGGTGGGTTTGTTTGGTTGTTTGATGCCATCGTATGATGACAAGGGTTGATAGCGCCGTGCGTTGGCGACTGGTAGGGGGTGAAACCCTACTTCTGGTGGTATCATCCCCCGAGCTTCTCAGCTCACGCACCTCGACGAGATTTTAACCCACGCGTGATTAAAAAAAAAAGCGGCATCCTGTTGCCAGGATGCCGCCGTGAGTTGTTTGGTTGGAGTGTCAGGGGCGCTTAGTAGCGACCACCACCGCCGCCGCCGCCACCGGAGTAGCCGCCACGGCCACCGCCACCGCCGCCGCCGCTCTTGCCGCCACGGCCACCGCCGCCGCCACCACCATATCCGCCGCCGCCGCCACCGCCTGCATAGGCTGGACGATCTTCTTTCGGACGAGCTTCGTTGATGGTCAGGTTACGACCTTGGAAGTCTTTTTCATTGAGGCCACGGATGGCTTCATTCATGGCAGTTTGGGAGTCCATGGTCACGAAAGCAAAGCCACGAGGACGACCGGAGTCGCGGTCCATGGGCAAGTGGATGTCAGTAACGGT
>CANIZT010000049.1 GCA_947471905.1 Verrucomicrobiaceae bacterium | reverse complement strand
GTCCTGATCTGATTGGCGAAACGGCTCCAGCATATGATTGAGAATGCGCTGAAGCTCCGCTTTCTGATCGGCGGCGAATTCGGACACTGGGCAGCCGGGAAACTTGCCGTCCTTGCCTTTGAATCCCACCAGTTCCTCGGTCGGCATGCTCTGCGTGACGAGCGCGAGCGCCTGATGCTTCGCGTCGAGCACATGGTAGAGCTTGTTTGCCTCCAGAGCCTGATGCCAGAAGACATTGTGCGGATGATTTGGCTTTTCATAAAGCGCATCGCCTTCGTGCGCATAGAGAATCGGACCGCCGAAGGCCACATGCTCGGAGCTGTCGCCATCACAACGCAGCGTCATGTGCCGGCTGCTAAGCACGAACTCAAATTTGCCACTGCCCGGCTCGCCAAAGATCGCGATGCCCTGCTTGTTGCCAAAGCCGCCAATGTCGTCATCAAGCTGCTTGTCGAAACGCTCATGCCAATGCGGTGCGGTGATGCCCTCGAAGATGGTGCGTATCATCGCCTGTTGATCATTGGTGAAGAACTCGCTCTTGATCGCTGGCTTGGTGATGCGCCAGTTGTTTTCCAAGCGCGTGCGCAGCAGACCGCGCTTCGGATCCACATAATCCCACGCAAAACAAACTTCCTTCCGCTGCTCCGGCTTCAGGGATTCATAGAGCAGCTTCACCACCGACTCCGGTGCTGCCGGTGCTGCCTGCAATACGCGTGGTGCTGCAGCCAGAGCGACCAGCGATGCAGTGGAGCGAAGAAACGACCGGCGGCTCAATTGGGCATTCATATCCGCGAGACTATCGGAACGGCGAAGTTGGGGCAAGGCTGTTGATCAAGTGCGATGGACACTCTTGTCCGTCGTGTATGGGCATGTCGAGGTCGCAGATCGACGGACAAGAGTGCCCATCGTACTATTTGCGCAACAACAGGCGCGTCGCCATATCATGCGCCCATGGACCTGCCCGACGTCATTGCCCATTGCCTCAGTCTGCCCGGCGCGGAGGAAACGACGCCCTTTGGACCCGAGGCGCTGGTGTACAAAGTCAGTGGCAAGATGTTCGCCGTCACCGTGCCGGAGGATTTTCCGCCGCGCATCAATCTCAAATGCGATCCCGAACGCGCCATCGAGCTGCGAGACGAACACAAGGCCATCAAGCCCGGCTGGCACATGAACAAGCGCCATTGGAACACCGTCGTGCTCGACGGCAGCCTGCCACCGAAGCTTGTTCGCGAGTTGGTCGAGCACTCGTATCAGCTCGTCGTCGATGCGCTGCCGAAGAAGGCGCGGGAAGAGCTAAAAGCGAACACGAAGTAGCTGGCTCCCAAGGACAGAACATATGAATTGGTAGAGTCAAATGAAGTCAACGAGCTTGAATTCGTTACTATAAAGCAATTCGTTAACGGATGGCACCGACCGAGGAATAGGCAGCTTAATCTTTCGATGAAGGTAAAGCTTGATCACGCCCCAGTAATTATATCGACACCTATCTTCTGCCTGTTTCCTCGCAAATGCAGCAATGTTCTCTTTCTGTTCATTGCTGAGGGGCTGACGCAAGCGGTAAAGTGCCAGGCGAGTAGTCGTTGGATAATCATGGACAGAATTGACCTCCACCCCATTTGGACCAGCGTCCACCATCTCTCCATTTCCGACATAGCTTGCACAGTGGGAAAACTGACCTCGGTCTTCGCGCCTTATAAGAGACGAAATCGAATCGCCGACACTAGACGAGAATACCGTGTCCCCCACATCCGCGTTTTTGATAAGTCGTTCTACTGCCGCCCTGCGTTTTTCAAGCGAGAGCTGTGCCACAGACAGCGGAGGAAATTGAGTCAGCTCCTTGATCGGCCTGCTAAAATGTACCGACTGCATTACATGATAAAGCGCGTACGGATTATCGCAATTCTCCCGGAAGTATTCTGATAGATAAGGCCTGTCGATTTGACCAGCATAGCGAAAGAATTGGAGATCTTTCGAAAAGCCGAGGTTCCCCGATTTGACCCGGAATGACATGAAGGTTCGGTAGTCTAAAACTAACGCTTCATGTTCGAGTATGACGCCCATGCGAGGCCAACGGCGATTTGGCCAGATAACGAGGTCAGCAAATTCGTTGTTCAGTTGCCTCCCGACGTGGTCAGTCTTTGAGATCGATTTGCCAAATGTTTTCAGAACTGAAATCATCGTGCTGTCGTTTCCGTTTTTGGTTAATCCCACTCAATGGTAGAGATGTTATTCACCCCACCATTAGCTCCACCGGACAATGATCGCTCCCATGCACATCATCACGAATGGTGCATGACTTGAGCGCAGGCTTCAGCTTTTCCGAGGCGAGCCAGTAATCCAGACGCCAGCCGATGTTCTTCGCACGCGCATCGGGTGTGCGTTGCGTCCACCAGGTGTAGCGACCGGGGCTGGGATCAAACTGGCGGAAGACATCGAGGAAGCCAGCGTCGAGATGCTTGGTGAAGCTGGCGCGTTCATCATCGCTGAAGCCAGGATTCATGCGGTTTGACTTCGGATTGGCGAGGTCGATCTCCTGATGCGCGCAGTTGAGGTCACCGCAGGCGATGACGGGCTTGGTCTTCTCCAGCTTCTTCAAATGCGCACGATACGCATCGTCCCATTGCATGCGGTAGCTCAGGCGGGCGAGTTCGGCCTGCGAGTTCGGCGTGTACACGTTGACGAGATGGAAATCGGGAAACTCGACAGTGATGAGGCGTCCTTCGCGATCATGTTCGTCGATGCCGAAGCCGAGTGCGGAGGTCTTGAACGGCACGCGGCTGAGGATCAGCGTGCCGGAGTAACCTTTCTTCACCGCGCTGTTCCAAACGGCGGTGTAACCGCTGAACCAACCCAGATCGACCTGCTCCTGCTGCGCCTTCGTTTCTTGGAGGCAGATGACATCGGCGTCGCCGCTAAGCATGTATTCGCGCAGACCTTTGCCGAGCGAGGCACGGATGCCGTTGACGTTCCAGGAGGTGAGTTTCATGGCTGACCTCACACCTTCGCCAGAATCGCGTTGAACGTCGCGCTCGGGCGGAGCGCGGCATTCGCTTTCGCGGTGTCGGGCTTGTAGTAGCCGCCGACTTCGACGGGCTTGCCTTGCACGGCGATGAGTTCGGCGACGATCTTGGCTTCGTTGGCGGTGAGTTCTTCGGCGATGGGCTTGAACTGGACTTGCAGTTCAAGATCGGCGGTCTGTGAGGCCAATGCCTGCGCCCAATACAGCGCGAGGTAGATGTGGCTGCCGCGGTTATCAATGGTGCCGAGTTTGCGGCCAGGGCTACGGTCGTTTTCGAGGAACTTGCCGGTCGCGGCGTCGAGTGTATCGGCAAGCACCTTGGCTTTGGCGACGCCGAAGGTGTCGGCGATGTGCTCGAAGCTCGGGGCGAGCGCGAAGAACTCGCCGAGGCTGTCCCAGCGCAGATAATTCTCTTCGAGGAACTGCTGCACATGCTTGGGCGCGGAGCCGCCTGCGCCGGTTTCAAAGAGGCCACCGCCGTTCATGAGCGGGACGATGGAGAGCATCTTGGCCGACGTGCCGACTTCGAGAATCGGGAAGAGGTCGGTGTTGTAGTCGCGCAGGACGTTGCCAGTGACGGAGATGGTGTCTTCACCTTTAACGATGCGCTCCAGCGAGAAGGTGCAAGCCTCAGCAGGCGTGAGGATGCGGATGTCGAGACCGGTAGTGTCGTGATCTTTGAGATACTTCTCCACCTTGGCGATGATCTGGGCGTCGTGGGCACGAGCTTTGTCGAGCCAGAAGATGGCGGGAACGCCGCTGGCGCGGGCGCGTTTGACGGCGAGCTTCACCCAGTCTTGAACCGGAGCATCTTTGGTCTGGCAGGCGCGCCAGATATCACCCTGCTCGACGCTGTGTTCGAAGAGAACGTTGCCCGCAGTGTCAGTGACACGGATGGTGCCTTCACCTGGGGCTTCGAAGGTCTTGTTGTGGCTGCCGTATTCCTCGGCGGCTTGGGCCATGAGGCCGACGTTCGGCACGCTACCCATCGTCTTCGGGTCGAGAGCGCCGTTCTTTTTGCAGAAATCGATCGTGGCTCGATAAATGCCGGCGTAGCTGCTGTCGGGGATGACGGCGAGCGTGTCCTGCTCCTTGCCGGCGGCGTTCCACATCTTGCCACCGCCGCGAATCATCGCGGGCATAGAGGCATCGACGATGACATCGCTTGGCACATGCAAATTGGTGATGCCTTTGTCGCTGTTCACCATCGCCAAAGCGGGGCCGTTCGCGTAAGCGGCCTGAATGTCGGCCTCAATCGCGGCTTTCTTGTCAGCAGGCAGCTTGTCGAGCTTCGCGACGAGATCGCCGAAGCCGTTGTTCAAATCGACGCCGATCTCCGCGAGCGTGGCGCTATGCTTGGCGAGCAAGTCTTTGAAAAACACACGTACCGCATGGCCGAAGATGATCGGATCGCTCACTTTCATCATGGTGGCCTTCATGTGCAGCGAGAAGAGCACGCCATCGGCCTTCGCCTTGGCGATCTGCTGCTCAAAGAACGCGACGAGCGACTTCTTGCTGATCTTCGTGGCGTCCATGATCTCGCCAGCTTTGAGTGCGAGCTTCGGTAGCAGCGTCTTGGTGCTGCCGTCCTTGCCGGTGAACTCGATTTTCACTTCCGTGGCTGCTGGCACGCAGACAGACTTCTCGTTCGAGAAGAAATCATCCTTGCCCATGGTGCCGACGGTGGTCTTCGAATCGGCGGACCACTTGCCCATCGAGTGCGGATGCTTCTTCGCGTAATCCTTCACGGCCTTTGGTGCGCGGCGGTCACTATTGCCTTCACGCAGCACCGGATTTACGGCGCTGCCCATGACTTTCGCGTAACGGGCCTTGATGTCCTTCTCAGCGTCGGTTTGCGGATTTTCGGGCAGGTTTGGCAGCGCATAGCCTTTGGCCTGAAGCTCGGCGATGGCCGCCTTGAGCTGTGGCTGGGAGGCGGAGACGTTCGGCAGCTTGATGATGTTCGTTGTTGGCTCCAGGCAGAGTTTGCCTAGGTAGGCGAGGTCGTCGTTGATGCGCTGCTCAGGCGTCAGGAAATCCGGGAACTGGGCGATGATGCGGCCCGCCAGCGAGATGTCGCGCGTCTCCACTGCGATGCCGGACGACTTCGTGAACGCCTGGACGATGGGCAGGAATGAAAAGGTGGCGAGCAGCGGCGCTTCGTCGGTGAGCGTGTAGTAGATGGTGGGCTTGGCGGACATGATTTCGGAGTTTTTGAGAGCGGGAGAGCTAAACGCGACGGCCTATTTGCGCAATCGCCAGCTGCCGCAGTTTCCATGCCCGTTTTCTCACCTCACAGCATCTCGGATCATCGGCATGAGCAGTTCGGCGACGAGCTGATGCCCGAGATCGCCGGGATGCATGCCGTCGAGCAGCATCTCTTCGATGGTCGTCTTGTTTTTCGCGGCAAAGGCCGGATAAGCGGCATGGACATCGACGAGCGGCACCTTCAGCTCCGTGGCGAGCTTGCGGATAGCTTCGTTGTAGCTGACGAGATTCAGCGACTCGAAGCCGTCCTCGGCATCGGCGTTGTAGGGCGGCTTGCCGTAGAGTTCGCGGAGCTTGGAGGTCCAGCGCAGCGGATTGGTGGTCATGAGGATGACTTTCGCGCCCTGCTTCTGCGTTTCGGCGATCATGGCGCGGTAGTTTTCAAGGAAAGCTTCCAGCGAAACTCGCGGCTCGGTCACGGACGGATTCTTCCACACATCCACGGCGGAATCGTTGATGCCGAACTGCATCACCACAACGCGTGGCTTGTGGCGCAGCACGTCCTCTTGGAGACGTTTGCGGGCCTGGACGGTGGTGTTGCTGGGAACACCCGCATTGTGAACACCGAGTGAGGAGCCGATGCTTTGCAACGCGATCTCCACGCACTCCGCATACACTTTCAAGCTGCCACGGGGTGCAGTCGTGGAATCGCCGAACATGACGATGCCGCCGGGCTTCGGCTGCGCTTTGGGTTGTGGCACAAAAACAGGAATCTCACCCGCACCGAGGTCGGCCGTGTTGATCTTCATGCGCAAGCCGCCCTGCATCGTGGTGATCCAGAGTTCGCCGGGCTTGCGCTCGTAAAGGTAAGGATAGGACACGCGACCTCCCGGCACATAATTGGCCGCAACAATGACGGGCTTTGACCATGTGGATGTTTCATCATCTGAAAATGCGAACGACAGCTCCACGCGGCTCGAACTACTCGCCGGATCATGCCGTGGCGGCGCATTCCACAGCAACGCGATGCGGCCATCGGCCAAACGTGCCATCTGCGGGCAGCATGTGACGGACTTGATCGTCGTTTGCTTCAAGCCGTTCCACTTCAATCCATCGCGCGAGGTCGCTTCCCACAAGAAGCCCGATTCCGTGCGCAGCAGCAGGTAGAGCGAGCCGTCCTTGCGCTCGATGACACTGCCTTCGAGTGAACCGGCATGATCATGCGTGCCGACGCCATAATCGAGCATGTCGCCGCGCTGCCAGGACTTGCCGAGATCATCCGAAGCCCATATCACCGTTGCATGACGCCACTGCGGGATGATTTCCTGTGCCACGAGCACAATGCGGCCGGATTTCATCTGAATGAGCGAGTGAATGCAGCCGCACCACGGATCACTGAGCTTCACCGGCGTTTCCCAGGTCTTGCCATCATCGGTGCTGCGACAGGTGTAGGTCGGCAGCACGAACTCTTTCCAGCTCACGTCTTTCTCGCCCCAGCGCCAGCCCTTCGGCTGTTTGCGCTCAGCGCCATTCATCCATGCGGAGATAATGACACCTTCACGGGTGCGAAGCAGCGCGCGCTCATTGCTCACGGCAAACTTCGCCGGATCAGCAAACAGCGGCGTGCTGGTCCAGGTGCGGCCTTCGTCCGTGCTCCGCAGGGCATTCTTCAAATCGATGCACAGCGCACCGCCGTCTGCGGTGGTGACAAACGGCCCTTGATGCGTGAAAGGCAGCGCGGAGGCCTTGGGATGCAACGTCGGGGCATCGGCGGCAAAGGCCGAAGGAATGCAGAAGAGCAGGAGAAGGCGTTTCATGTCTGAGACATGACGCGCCAGACTAACTCGAACTGTCCGACTATTTCCGGGCAGCCTTCACCGCTTCGACCGACTTCAGAATGTTGTCTCGCCATACGCCTTTGAGATTGGCGATGTCGGCTTTGTCCAACACGGCCAGCGCTTCATCAAAGCGGCCTTTGCGTGTCAAAACACGTGCGATGCCTTGCAGCGCCCCGTATTCATCGGCGCCGCCGATGCGGGTGCGGCCTTCGATGATGGCTTGGTAGGCTGTCAGAGCCGTTGCGTCGTTCTTGAGATTGGTTTCACGGTTTTGAGCCGTCAGCAGCAAGATGGCATCGCGCGTGCGTGGCTCACTGGTGAACTCTAGCGCGGCGTTGAGATCAGCTTCGGCTTTTTCTCCGGCTTTGGTGATGGAATACGCACGCCCACGAGCATGAAACGCATCGCCACGTTTCCAGAACGGCCACTTGGCGATGTCTTCATTCGCAAACTTCGCGATGACTTCGGGTGCTTTGAAGGTGGCGAGCAGGTGTTGCATCTGCGCGGCCTTCTTCACGGCTTCGATGGGAATGCGTTCAATGATCGCTTCGGCATTCGCTTTGTCGAGCAGCGCAGCCTGCTCCAACGCGGCGGCTTTTTGGAAGTCGGTGAGCTTGCCATCGGCGAGCGCGAGGAAGCCGGCGGCTTTGCGCTGCTGCGTGGCATCGCGGAAGCCGATGACGAAATCGGTGACGCTCGGATCGGCGTCGAACTGATGCGAGCGGCCGTCGTAGAAGTGCGCGAACTTCATCGGCTCGTGGAAGCCTTCGGTGCCGGTGGGTGAGAGGGCGCTGACTTCGTGGCCGTCGCCGCGGATGCGCTGGCGGCAGAGATTGATGTGCCAGGGCAAACTTTGCGTGGGGTGGCGGCCGATGACTTGATGCAGCGGGTCGTTTTCATCTTGCGTGACGGGGATGCGGATTTCGACGGTCCAGTGATCATCGGCGATGTGTGTGGCGACTTCCGCCTTCGAATCCCACGTGAACCACTGCCCACGTGAAGCGCCGCGATCCAGATCGACGAGGTGGCCATTCGGACTGATGCCAATTTGATAATACGAGTGCGTTTCAGTGGCGAGTTCGATCTCGATGGCGTCCCCATACCAGAGCGCTTGATCATCCTCGCGTGTAGCGGTGATATTCAGCTTCTCGCCGCGTCGTTCGTCACAGCGGATGGCAAAGCAGAGGCTGTTTCCCTGCCAGCCAGCTTTGAAGGTGGTGCCAAAGGTGGGCACGCGGTCGGTTTGCAGTTCGCTGAACTTGCCCGTGGCGGCGGCGGGGCAGTTTTGCCAGTATTCGTCGTCGAGCTTGCCGTCGATGACGATGTCCTTGGCATCGCCGACGAGTCGCACGGTGGGCACGGGGCCGCGCTTTTGACCGAGCTGCTGCGACTTCATGCGCAGGCCTTTCAGGAAGTCGTCGATGAGGGCGACGCGTTTGCCAAAAGCACTCGCGGCATCGGTTTTGGCCTTTGCTTTGTCGAAAAGAGTGAGCGCTTCGTCCGCTTTCGCTTTGTCCTCGTCCATCACCTTCCAGTTGGATTCGCAGAAGGTGAAGAAGGTGAGCATCTCCTGCTCAGCAGGGCCGTAAAAGAGGCGGCAATATTCGCGCAGCGCTGCCGCGGGCTCGTAGCCGCTCCAGTAAGAGCGGGCGGTGAAATAGACGAGGAAGTGATTGAAGCCGATGCCGACTTTGTCGAAATCGTTGCGCACGGTGAGCCAGATGTCCTCGCCCTGAGACATGCCTTTGGTGGCGATAACCGTGTCGCCCATCGACTGCGCAGCAAAGGCGGGCAGATACCAGCCGCGATCAGTGAAGGGATAGTTTTCAAAGTTGATGATCGGGTTGTCGGTCTTCTTGGCCCACGCTGCACGCAAAGCCTCTGGCGCGGCTTCACCCTCGGCTTTGCTGCCCGCTTTGTTCATGGGGCGGCGACCACCGACGATGCCGACGAGCACATTGGGCTCCAGTTTGTCGATCTTCAGCGGCGGCAGGGTATAGACGCCATACGCGCAGTTCAGCACCTTCGCGTGCGGATGCGTTTTGCCGATCTCTTTTGCCGCACGATTGACGAAGTCCCACACGTAGTCGCTGAGCAGACCACGTTCGTTCCGTTCGGGAGAGTCCTTGCCTTTGCATTTCTCGCACTGGCAAATGGAGGTGTAACCATCGGGCGGCATGATCGAGACGCTTTCAAAGTGGAAAGTGTCGAGCTGCGCCCGCGCATAGCGCACGGTCTCGCGGAAGAGTTCGTCGTTCGAGTAGCAGAGCTGGCATTTCGAGTCGCCAGCCTTGAAGTCGGGCTTGCCGCCATAGATCGCGAACCAATCAGGATGCTTCGCGAAGACCTTGTCGCGATTCGTCATGTTCGCCATGCCGTGCGCGATTTGCAGGCGCTCGTTGTGGCGAATGCCGAGTCGCATGGCCCACAGCGAGGTGTCAGGTCCGCAGGTGGCAAAGCGGAAGTTGAACTGCCGCAGCGCGAAGTCCGGCTTCACCGTTTCGTCGAGCTTTGTCAGCTCGATGGTCTTCATCGTGGGCAACACCTCGCCGAGTTCGCCCGGCAGATACCAGCGAGCGCCGAGCTTCTGCAAAAAAGCCGTCACTGCATTGAAGCTGCCGCGTTCGTCGAGGCCCCAGAGTTCGAGCGTTTCGCCGTCGAGAGTGATTTTGGTGTGGTGTTTATACAAACCGGGATTCGGCAGCCCATACGGCGCTCTGACGATCTTTTCCCACTCCGCCTGCGCCCGCGGGATGTCGCCATTGTTCCTCGCAAACGGCCCCACCGGCTCAAAGTCCGCGTCATCGCCGATCAGCGCCATCCAGTCCGCTCCGCAGGCGATGCGATACGCGCCATCTTTGAGTCCCTCCGCCTTCACCGGCGAGTTCGCACTGGCTCCGATGAAGACTTTGACCGCGTTCCCGCTTGGCTGCGTGACGATGGGCAATTTCGCGCCGCTGATTTTCTCGATCTGCTGCCGAAACTCATGCGCAGCGACACGCTGCATGCGCGTGGGCTTGTCACTGATGACGATCTCCGCACGCGGCTCGCCGTTCTCGACGAGGAGTGGCTGAGCGAGGGCGCTGGATGTGAGAAGCAAAAAGAGAAAGAATCGATTCATCCATTCAAAACGAGAGTCAGACGAGTTTCGCGCATGACATATGGACCCACATAGACTGCCGCAGGCCATGTTAATGTCCGAGAACTACGTCGCAGCATCGGCTTTTCGTCGTAGGACGCTCGCAGGTGGCGCTATTTCCGGAACGACTTCAGGAAATTGAAGATCAGCCAGATTTGGGCGAAGCCGATGGCGACGAGCAGGATGCCGAGTTCGATGGCGTTGTCCTCCTTCGGGACGGCCAGACGCAGGATGAAAGCCAGCAGGACAAGGCTGATGAAGGAAAGCAACGAGCCAATCACCGGATTGCCGCCAGACTGCGGTTCAGGCGTGGGGAGGTGTGTAGGGAATCCTTCCCTACGCGGATCGTCGGGATCTTCGCTCATGGCTGTGTTCCTTTCGGGTTGGGAAATGGAGGCGAGGGCGGGAATTGAACCCGCGCATAGGTTCACCCCTCTTAACGACGCTGCAACCCTTGATTTTACAAGGAGTGACACACCTTGACATGGGGGGGCACGTTGTTACTTACGTTGTTACCAAATCCAGCCCCAATGGCCTCCCTTCGCAAACGATCCCAAAGTCCTTTTTTCGTGGCCTGCTATTACGATGCCACGGGACAGCGCACGCAACGTAGCACCGCCACTACCAAACGAGCAGAGGCCATGCGCATAGCACTGGAATGGGAGCAGGCAGCGCGTGAAGGCCGTGCCGGGACCTTCACCGTGGATCGTGCTAGGCGCGTCCTGAATGAAATTCTCAGCGTGACAGGGCAAGGCATCGACAAAGAAAGCGTAGGAGTTTTCGCAAAGCGCTGGCTTGCCACCAAGCTAAGCACGCGCGCCAAGGGCACTTCCAAGACCTACGGCCCCATGATTCAGGGCTTTTTGACCGCACTAGGCAAAAAGGCAGACGTGCCACTTTCCGCTATCACACCGGCAGACGTGGAAGCACACCGCGACGCGCTGACAAAGGCAGGACGCAAGCCTTCAACCATCCGGCAGCATTTGAAGGTTATCGGCGCGATGTTTGCAGGGGCACAGCGGCAGGGCATGATTCAGACGAACCCGGTTAAATCCGTGGAGGTTGACGACGTGAAGCAGGAGACGCGGGAACCCTTCATGCACAAGGAACTTGCCGCTCTCCTCAAGGAAGCCACGGGTGACTGGAAAACCGCCATCCTGCTAGGTGCATTTGCTGGCCTGCGCATCGGGGACGTGATGGCACTCCGCTGGGATTCCATTGACCTTGCAGATGGCACCGTCACATTCACGCCACAAAAGACCTCTCGCATGGGTCGCACGCTCAAGCTGCCATTGCATCCGTCCTTGTTCGAACATTTGATGAACATCGCTGGCGACGATGCGCACGGCTTTCTTTGTCCATCACTGGCAGGGCGTAGCACAGGAGGCAAGACGGGCATTTCCCGTCAGTTCCTTGCGCTCATGTCAAAGGCAGGCGTGGACAACCTGCCACGCTCAACGGCACGCGGAAAGGGCCGCACACAGAGCGCAAAAAGCTTTCACAGCCTGCGTCACTATTTTAACACCGCCCTGCTGTCCGCAGGCGTCGATGAAAAACTGCGCATGGCTCTATCCGCTCACACCAGCGCTCAAGTGAACCGCAAATACTCACATGCCGCCGCGGCATCGCTCCGCGATGCCGTCGCCAAACTCCCCGCGCCATGAAGCCAGCAAAGCCAGTTCGTGGAAAAGACCAGCGCCTTTTAGAACCTTCGATTGAGCCAATGTCCCCTGAAGAGCGCATCGCCAAGTCGTGGGGTTTAAGGTGTGGGAGTATAGACTTTGGCGGATCATGGAACACTTGGAATCTGCTATGAAACGCCAAGATGATTATGCTTGGGTGTGGAAAGCCTATGGTATGCAATACGTATCCCCGGATGAACTGGAAAGACTCTGGTTGTGGAAACAAGAGCTGCATGCTGCCGAGTTGGCCCACTTTATAGAGAGAGAACTGCGGCGGCGGAATTATCAAGTACTGCGCATCGCCGCCGAAGGCTGGGAGAATTTACACAGCGGCAGGCCATTCAAGAATAAATCAGGCAATTTGAGCAACAAAAATTGCGTTTATGAGGCGTGGATCACCCTCGTTATGCGTGAAATCCATTGGCCATCGTTGGATGAAATACTCATGGAATTAGCCAGTCAGAATCCTCCGGTTAAAATGGCGAAGAGCCAACTGAGCAAGGTGATACATGAACTCGAATTGAAAGGAAGTGTACGAGACACTCGCCATGCAAAAAACCGCCTCAAAAAGGCGACGTGACGACATGTTGCCATTCGAGCAATTGATTCGGTAACATACTGGAGGGAGTGGCTTGGCCTGATTAGACGTGGGTTGTTATGACAAACCCCACACCCAACAAGACCCCCCTCCCCTTCCTGGACGACCTCATCCAGATGCCAGCTAAAACGCTGCTGCATCGCGGAGTGAAGTTTTCCCGTTCTTCACTTCACCGGCTCGGAAGGTCCGGCGAAATCAAGACCGTTGCCATCCGCTTCACTGGCAGCGTTCAGCGCCGTCGTGTTATTCTGCGTGAGTCCCTCGATGCGTTCATTGATCGGCAAATTGCCGAATCAATCGCCTAATCTTCAAAAGCAAAACCCGCTTCCGACGAGGGAAAACTGGGGCTGCTGGATAAGGCGTTGGATGCCCATATTCGCAGTCTAAGTCTAACTTCGTGGCAAGCGCAAAAAGTGCGGCGGGTGCGCCGCCTCCGGTAGAACGATTTTTCGACCTCAAAATCACCCCTCCCACCAACATGCAAACTCAACGATTCGACCCAGGCCTGAAGGGTAACAACCCAGGCCTGAAGAAGCCCAAGGCACCCGCGGCTCCCAAAGAGGAGACCAACACCACACCGGTCAAGACCTTCAAGGCACATGTTATGCCGGTGTTGCACGCCCGCCCGCCGGGTAAGAAGAAGGGGTTCGTGACGCTCCCCACCGATCTGCTCGACAAGTGCGGCGCTGATGCCTTTGTGATCATGGGTATGATCAACGATCAGGCCCCCACCTTCCAGATGAACGCTGAGTCGATTGCGGCACGCACCGGCCTGTCCTTGTCGCGCACCAACGCCGCCATCACGGCGCTGGTAAAACACGGCTACGCCTACCGGATTCCCAACCGCCAGGGTGGTCTCCTCAACGGCAACGTGATCCAGACCAACGTGGAGGGCAACATCGTCCCGCTGCCCGGGTCAGCACTGCACTACTCCGTGGATGAGGATACCGCGGAAGCAGCACGCCGGCCTGTGCGCCGGAAGGAAATCCGCTGGGAGCACAACCCTAGCGCGGAAGACCGTAAATCGAAGCGGAAGACCACCACCTTCAAAACAGGCAGCATGATCAAACACAACGCCGGGAACAGCGAGCAGGAAGAGGCTCCCGAACCTCTTTTGGAACCCATTTCTCAGGGGGGCCCTGAAACGGGGGGCCCTGACGATCCTCCCCTTGCATCCCCTATAATGTTAACCCCATCTGGAAATCTGGAACAAGAACCCATAGTCCCTTTGGCTGCCGCCAAAAGGATTTCTTCTTTTTCCCAGATCAGAGTGGATGGTGTTGATCTTCCCCTCCCCAGACTGGTGGAAGATGAGGACGGCACCCTGTACGCGGAGAGCGACACGGAACGGTTAATGCGGGTTATCAACACCCCGGCACTGAAGCGTAAACTCCCCCTTCCGGAAGGTTTGGAGAGCATGGTGGCTGATGAACTGGATGTCGAGATTGCACGGCAGTTGGGGGAAATCCGGAAGGACGAGGAAGCGGTTAAACTTGCTGCGGAACTGGAAGGGGTTCCCCTCGACCCGGCAAAGTTACCGGAACGGGTGGTGGAGTTTGATTCCGAAACCTTCCGGCAGTGGCGCTACGCACGTTGTCATTTCGGGGTCGGGGACCTTGGCGATCCGCGAACCTTGGAAGCAGCTCACCACCTCATCGAAACCGGCAGGAAGGGCTTCGCACCCGACAATTTTATCGCTCGGGGTTTGCTGGCACCCAAGTTCTGTTTACCCGGTCTTCCAGGTGAACCTCCGGAATGGGATGACAACAAGCCAACGTTTCACAGCGGCTACGAGCGGTTCTCCAGCTGGACCGAACAGCTGGCTGTCGAGGATCCGAAACTCGGGCTGGAGGACATTCCGAAGGATGAAACCCGCCAGTCCGGTGCCCACCTGTGGCTTTACACCCACAAGCTCGGGATGTTGTTCATGACCAGCATCAGCAACCCCGACGACCTGACCGACCAGCAGGCCAACCGCTTGCTGCGTCAACTGCGCAAAGGCTCAGTGACCGAGCAGGAGCTGCACCGCCTGTGGATGCTCACCCACTTCGGTCAGCAGCGCCTGACCGCCACCGAGGCCATCCAACTGCTGGGCACCAAGCAAGGCGTGAAACTGGACTCAGGGGCGGCCGTGGAGGGCTACCGCGCTGCCATGCGTCGTATGGTGGAGGCCAACAAAGCCGTGTGTCCGGAATTCAACGGCGACACCTTCCACTTCGACGACGAGGAAGAGGTGGACGAGGAGCTGGCGCAGATCTTCCTGGAGGACGGTCGCAAGCAACTGGCGGACTACGAGCGTGTGTTGCGCCAGAATGTTGATATGCGCTACGGCCTGCAAGCAGTGGGCGTGGACGCCTGGAATGCAGGCGACATGCTCAATGGTGAGAGTGCGCGGCTGGCCTGCCTGTGGCTGGCAGCGCACGTGGATCAGAACCACTCGGTCATCCAGCAGCTGACCGAGTGGGGTGCGGTAAAACACCTGCACCGCTGGACCACCAAGTTCGCGGACGGTCGCCAGTGGCTGCTCTCCGTGGAGTGCACGCACGGTAACAAGACCCTCAGCGTGGCACAGACGCTGGGCTGGGGTTCCGGCTATGAGTGGGACCTGCACATGGAGCTCTTCCGCTACGGTATGCGTAAAAGCTGGAGCGCCTTCGTGGATACGCGCGGCTGCAGTAACACGGTCTGGAGCGGCTCGCTCTTCAATAAAGAAATCAAACATTGATGATACCTGGTAAAATATCATTCGCCACCGGTGCTATCGGGACGGCGGGACTGCCCGAGCGCGTGCGCGCCGTGGCGGAGGTGCTGGCTGCCAGGCATGGCAGTGTGCACAGCCTTGACTGCTGGGCCTATCCCCCTCGCCACCGTGGAAAAAATTCCAGATGGCGAGGGGAAACGGCGGGACCCGCACCATCGCCCATTTCTCGCCTCCGAACTCCATTGCAGTTGACACGGTGTACCGCGGACCGGAGCTTTTAACACAGTAGTTACCGCCACGGCTTTTAAGGAAGCTGGGTTGGTGACCGTTTTACGGGGCACCCGATTAAGGTTTCCTGTCACGAACATCCACCCGGGATTAAATTTAAGGAGCGAACACCTTAACCGACATCGGCCAACTTTACCGCTGCAGTAACAGCGCCCAAGGCCCCCCAACCCGTTGACCCCTTGTCGGTCAAAACGCCACGCTGCTCATTCGGCACCCACATCGAAGGGATCGTCTCCTACTTCGGCATCCAGCCAGTGTGCAATGGCGTCAGGGTCGAATCTTTTGACGTTCACAGACCTCAACGCGAAGCGGGAGGGTGGTGGAGGCTATACTGCTAGGTCTTACCAGTTTAATTGTCGTCCGCTGAGCCCGGTTCGAACGCGGATGCTACGGATCGCCGGTGAAGCCGCACAGCCCGCACAGGACTTAACAGACTCTTAAAAAAGGGGTGTTTTTCTGAGGCTACGGGCTGCTGGCTGCTCGGCTTGTGCGCTGAACCGTCCCCACAAAGCAGTCCGCGTAAACACCAGGTGGCGCACACAGACGCGGCATCGTTGGCTAAAAATTGGGAAGCACAGACCTCGCAAGGTGCTCGCGTTCACACCGGCTAACCAACGCTGTTAAAATGTGAGCCAGCGCAGGCCGAGAGCGTCAAGCCTGCTAATTTTTAGCTTGGCCAATGGTCCATTTTAACCGCCGGGGGATTTTATCCCGCTGGGTCCCACTGTTTAACGACACCCCTCGCTAATTTTACGACCGCCTGTCCGGAGGTGTGGTGCGCGCGCTATAAGTGCCGCGTTAAAATTAACCCGCCGCCATCCACCTCGAACACCGGGAATTCAACACCATCATCCCGGGACGCTTGCTCGATTCACCCCGCGAGCTGCAGGATCACATCCAAGTCGTGGCAGCCGTTAAGGGTAGCACGGCAGTGCCGATGCTCCGTGACCACAGCCAGTTCCGCAACGTGGCCTTTTATCTCCGCAGCCAGGTGCCCCGTTTACCATCCCGTGAAGGCCTGCCCTTTTTAGGCTGGGACCTGCAGCGCACTGGTTTTTACGCACCGGGCTGGAAGGTCACGATGGACGGTGGGCTGGCCACCAAGACGATGCCGTTCCACCCCGAAGTGCAGACGCTGGATTGTTATGATGTCGCGCCGATAAAATATCCGGCCGTCGGGGAACTCGATGCGGAACTATCGACCTTCGTGCAAATGATCCTTGGCTCCGTGATCCGGGCGCACAGCCACATGGAACTGCAGTGCGTGCAGTTGCGCCACGACGAACGCAGCCTGGCCCTACTGGATGTTTTATTTCGCGGGCTTGGCCAGACACGGCCGCTGCCGCGCGTGGAGCGCAGCAATCCGGCGCTGCGGTTTTATCCCGCTTGGACTACGGCTTCAGTGGTGCGCAATTTAGTGACGGTCCGCGAACCTTATTTTGTCCTCTCGAGCTCCGGCCGTTATGTGACCAAGATGCATTCCGTGGAAGCGCTGGAGTGTGCGGCCGGCGTGCTGCAGCGGCTGCTGCCACGGGTCTGCGAGACCCTGTTGGCCGGGTTGGGTAAACCGGTGGCCGCGAACAGCGTCCTTTATAGCAACGGGCTCGTGCTCACGGCAAACGCGTTCATCAGGGAGCACTACGGCCAGGAGTTGCCGGTAAGCATCCAGCCTTTCGAGTGGACCGAGCGCTGGCTTAAATTGATCCCGCACGCGGAGCTGCCGGGGCTGTGCCATTATAATTTCGCGGCCCAGAAGATCACCGTGGACGCGTCACGGTTCGTGGACGCCGTGGACATGATCTCGCTGGAGCTGGAACTGCGGTACCTCGTGGAGGAGCTGATCCCGCTCGCCATCAGGCGCGCTTGACCGTTCGCGCTGGTGTTGAACGAGCAATCCGGTGGGCAGCGGAGACGGGTAAGAGCGGCGCGATGAAGTTATGTGTTCGAAATTTCTGTTTCGGCTGTGTTGAAGGGGCAGCAAACATCGTCTTACTGGGGAAAATTGGGGAAATGCATGAGTTTTGTGAAGCGGAATATCCCCTTTTTCTATTCCGCCTACTTTTGTGAGTTTTTGATATGTATCGCACTGAACTACAGCATAATACGCATTCCGCGTTGGAGTGCCTTTAGAATCACAAATCGCTGATTTTTTTCCGCTTTTGGGCCTGTTATGACGTATTTTATGGTGGCTATAAACCCAACCAGACAAATTATCTAACTTTTTTGCTTAGGTTATGCGTCTATAGCACTTCACAAACCATCACCGTGCCAGCTCCGCCGGTGCTTGCGTCCCCAGTGTCTGGACTACCGCAGGACGTATGTGACGGTCTCTGAAAAAACATCTCCCATGCCGGAACACGGAAGAAATTTTTGGGCTGCACAGTCTGCCGAATTTTCGTCCACCTACCAACATGCGATGGATTGCCCACAGCGAACTCTTTGTACTGTCCAGTTGCATCCCCCATTCTCCATCCTCTCCAGTAACGCCCTTGCCCATCTGGCGGGTCTTTTCGTCCACGGGCTTGGGTGGTAGCAAGTCGGCAAAAGCGGCCGCTGAAGCTGTCGGCGGGCATGTCTTCGGCGTCCCCGAGATTCCAGAATTTGCCGTTACCGAGACGGTGAATGGGCAGGAGGTGTGTGATGTTGCCCTGCGGAGATTGGCCGATTAGCACGACCACTTCTTCGCGGTCGTAGGATTCGGACGGCGGTGTCTCGGTGTCGAGCTTCTCACCCACCTTGGCCTTGGTGATCCATGATTCCACAATCAGGACTACAGCCGAAGCCGCATACGATCCCGTGACCAGCCGGACCTTATTGGCGAAATCATCCTTGTCTCCGGTATCGCTCATTTTATCCGGGCTGAAGATGATGATTCCCTTATCGGTGGCGGCCATCATGATCGGGGCCAGAAACCCGCTCGTCTTCATGGTGAAGCGGGCGTAGCGGGTGGCTTCGGCGATAAGCGATTTGAGGGACATATTCGAATTCGCGGTTTCTACCGCAATCATCCGGACT
>CANIZT010000048.1 GCA_947471905.1 Verrucomicrobiaceae bacterium | reverse complement strand
GGCGGCGATTGAAGCCGCTGGAACACCGGTGCTCCAGTGAAAAAAGTGGGGTGACCGACGGGATTCGAACCCGCAACAACCAGAATCACAATCTGGGGCTCTACCGTTGAACTACGGCCACCATCTCAATCGAGAGTCGCGGATAGTAGTCGGTCGCGAGGGTTGCGCCAGCGAAAATTCGGGGGAAGGACGGCACAGGGCGTCTGGAACCAATGTTACCGAATAGTCAGTGAGTGAATTGTGACTGCGGAGGTTTTGAGCCAAGGGCTATTGCAAGGCAAGCTGATGGCATGGAAACGCTCATCAGCTTGATCTCCGCAGTGATAGATTTCTTCTCCGCGGTGATGAAATTTTTCACCGATCTGGTGAACCCTATCCATGGCATCTGGACCACGGAGGCCCTGATGGTGGTGATCATGCTGGTAGTCACAGTGGCAGGGATAGCGGCCAATGGTCTGTGGAAACCACGGCGCAAGTATGGTGAGCGGCCAGCGGACTAGATTTAGGCTGGCCTGCCGAATGTCTTGACGTGCTTGCCGCCGCCCGCCAGCATCGCGGCCATGTTTCTCCTTGCCGCAACCTCGGCCAGCTACTGGCCCTTCGTCGTTCTCGCCATCAGCGTGGCGTTCATCATCATCGGCATCAGTGTGCTGCGCATGCATGCGTTTGTGGCGCTGATCCTAGCGGCGATGCTGGCGGGACTGCTGACGAACAAGGACTCGTGGGACATCGTGCAGAAAGACGGCAAGGTGAAGGCGATGTCGTCGATGGTCGGCGTGGTGGAGATGGTTTCCAAAGGTCTCGGAGACACGGCGCGCGACATTGCGATCTCGATCGCGCTGGCGGCGATCATTGGCATGTGTCTGATGGAAAGCGGCGGCGCAGACAAGGTGGTGCGGCGCTTCCTGGCATTCTTTGGTGAAAAACGGGCGGGCTGGGCGCTGCTGTGGAGCACGTTCATTCTGAGTGCGCCGATTTTCTTCGACACGATGTTCATGCTGATGGCTCCGCTGGCGATGGCGCTGCGCATGCGCACGGGGAAGGACTACACGCTTTATATTCTCGCGGTGTGCTGTGGTGGCACCGTGACGCACTCGATGACGGTGCCGCATCCGGGACCGGTGGCGGTGGTGGATGATCTGCATCTCAATGTGGGCGAGTCGATCATCGGCGGACTCGTCATCGGCGCGATCACCTGCACGTTTGGTTTCATGGTGAGCAAGTGGCTCAATAAGCGCACCGAGGTGCCGCTGCGTGCCACGGGTGGTGTTTCGCTGGATGATTTGAAGGGCGTGAGCGCGAAGCCGGAGAGTGAGCTGCCGAGCTTCTTCTGGAGCATGACGCCCGTGATCTTGCCGATTCTGCTGATCAGTCTGACGACGGTGTTTGAACTGGCGCACAAAGGCGCGGAGACGGGCGCTGGCTGGGGCGTGGCGATGGTGAATGCTTTTGGCGGTGACCAGAGTTTCACCGCCGTGCGTGCCTGGGTGGACTTCATCGGGCATAAGAACATCGCGCTGCTGATCGGTGCGGCGATTTCATTGTGGGTGCTGGCGAAGCAACGCGGCTTTGGTTTGAAGAAGGTGGAAGAACTCGTCGGTCCACCGCTGGAAACGGCAGGGATGATCATTCTCATCACGAGCGCCGGCGGTGCATTCGGTTTAGCACTGCGCAGCGCAGGTGTTGGCGATGCGGTGAAAGTGCTGGCGCAGGGTTACAGCCTCAATCTGGTGCTACTGGGCTGGATCGTGGCGGCCGTGGTGCGTGTGGCCCAAGGATCGGCCACGGTGGCGATGCTAACGGCGTCCTCGATCATGGCATCGATGCTTCTGGATGGTCAGCTAGGCTGTCATCCGGTGTATCTCTTCACCGCCATCGGCTTCGGCGCGATGTTCTGCTCGTGGATGAACGACAGCGGTTTCTGGGTGGTGAACCGCCTCAGCGGCATGACCGAGAAGGAAACGTTGCGCACCTGGACGCTGCAACTCACGGCAGACTCAATCATTGGTCTGCTGGTGACACTGACCTTGAGCAAACTGCTGCCGATGGTGTAAGAGTCGCGTGTTCATGACTGACATCGCCACGCATTCGCAACTTAGCGCGCTCATTCGTCATCGTCGCTCTATCAAGCCGGTGGACATGGATTCATTGCGAATGGTGGAGCGTGCGTTGCTCACACAAGTGCTCGAAGATGCCACGTGGGCACCGACGCATGGTTTGACGGAGCCGTGGAAGTTTGTGGTGCATCAAGGTGCTGCACGCCAGCGATTGGCGGAGACGATGCAGCGAATTTATCGCGAGACGACGCCAACGAATGAGTTCCGCGAAGATAAGATGAAGAAGATGGGTGAGAACCCGCTGCTCGCGTCTGTGGTGATCGCATGCGTGATGGAACGACGTGGCGGAGCGAAGATTCCTGAGATCGAGGAGATCGAAGCGGTGGCCTGTGCGCTGCAAAACTTGATGCTGTCAGCCACAGCAGCCGGTTTGGGCTGCTACTGGTCAACGCCACCGCTACTGGGAACGAAGTCCTTTGCCGAGTGGCTGCAGATTGGTGCGGAAGATCGCTGCGTAGGCTTGATTTACCTCGGCTGGCCGCGTGCAGGATTGAAATGGCCGCAGAGTGTGCGGCAGCCGGTCGAATCCAAAACAAGGTGGTGCGATGAGTGAGTGGTTTACCAGCGCATGGAATGCGACGATGCATTTCTTTACCTCAATGCCGTGGGACACGCTCGGTGTGTGGTCGTTGACGATTTGTCTGTTGATCGTCGGCATCATTGGTTCGGTGGTGCCTTTTTTGCCTGGGCCACTCCTCATCTTTGCTGCGGGCATCATTCACACGGTACTGCTGCCGGAGGCGGGGATGAGCGCGTGGGGTATTGCGCTGCTATCACTTGGAGTTGTGCTGTCTTACGTCGTCGATTTCGTGAGTGGTGCCATGGGTGCGCGGTGGTTTGGTGCGAGTCGCTGGGGCATCGCCGGTGTCCTCATTGGAGGTATCGTGGGAATGTTCTTTGCGCCGTTTGGTTTGATCCTCGGTCCATTGATCGGCGGTGTCGGTTTTGAACTCGCCTTTGCGAAGAAACGATTGCATCCCGCAGCGATGTCGGCCTGGGGTTCACTTCTGGGCACAGGCGTGGGTTTGGTGCTGCGCTTGATCGTCGCGCTGGGAATGGTCGCCGTGTTTTTGCTCGACGTCTTGGTCTGGTGAGCCTCAGGCTTTGCCTTGCAGCAGCATGCGAACGCCAAAGACGATGAGGATGATGCCGAAGATGCGTGAGAGCGTTTCGTTGCTCATCGATTTGAGCCAGCCTGCGCCAAAGTAAGCAAAGATGGACGCTGAGATGGCGGTGATGCCGGCAATTTTCCAATCGACAAAGCCGGAGCGTGCATTCTGCGTCGTTGCCATCAATGCCGTGGGGATGATAATGGCGAGTGAAGTCGCGACGGCGATTTTCTGTTCCAATTTGAGGAAGAAGACAAACGCGGGAACCATCACCACACCGCCGCCGACACCGCACAGCGCAGCGATGACGCCGCTCACAACGCCGATGGCGAGACAAGTGAGAATGGTGGCGGTGGACATGGTGAATCAACGCGATTGCCTGGCGAGCATGCCGACGAGCAGACGCTCCAGCACGAGCTTGGGATCAAGTGAGGAGGTGACGAGTTTGGTATTGGCCGTGAGGCAGGCTTTGAAACCGGCGTGGAGTTCTTCGAGCGAGAAGTTACCGGTCTCGGGGAGGGCAAGAAACATCGGGTAGGCGTTGAAGCCGGTGCCGTCTTTCTTGCGCGGCAGATGTGATGTGGCGGTCGATGGCAGGGTTTCGAGTGAGGTGCAGAATCCGGCGTAGTTGAACTTGTTGAGCTTGTAGCGTGAACCGAGGTCTTTGATGAGCAGCAAACTTCGCACGCGTGGTACGATGGCGGCGAGCAGCAGGCCGATGGCGTTCTGCCCCTGATACATCAGCGTGCCGAGCAGTTCGAGCGCACGCGGCAGATCACGTTTGCCAATCGCATTGCCAAGATCCCACAGCACACCGGCGCGGCTCATGGAGACCATGTTTTGCACCGTCTTGAGTCCAGCGCGACGACGTTCACCGAGATAGAGATCGATCTTTTCGAGTTCGTTCTCCATCTGCCGTGTGTCATCGCCTGCCATCTGCACGAGGAGTTCCAAAGCACCGCTTTCAAAGGTGATGCCGAGTTCTTTGGCTTTGCGTGAAGCGACGGCTAGCACGGGCCCTTCCCAACCTGCTCTCGAGGTGTCGGGTTTGTCGAAGATTTCCATGTTGGCGATCTTCGAGATGCGTTTGTAGGCACTGCGGCGTTTGTCGATGCTGGTGGCACTGATGACGAAACGCACATCGCTGCCGAGGCCGGATTCAACGACATCGAGAATGCGCTCGAAGCCGTTCACTGCATCCTGGCCGCGGCCAGGGCCGGAGTCTGCAAGGAAGTTGGCGTTCTTGAGCCACACGACTTTCGTGCCGCCGAAGAAGGGCAGCATTTGCAGCGCCATACAGACATTGGAGCAGATCGTGCCGGCGTGTTCAGAGTTGTCGGCGGTGCCGTCGATGATGTCGTTGCTGAAGTCACCGGCATCGGGCGGTGTGAGGCTGCGCACGAGCATGAGGGCGGCTTCCTTCACACGCGCTTCGTCCGTGCCCATGAGCACGTTCACCTGGCTGGCGGTGGTTTTTTTCGGCGGCGGCATGATTCACCGATGCAACAGGATGCGCATGCCATCAAGTCTCGCGCGGTATGCGATCTTGACATGAGTCCCGCGATTTGGTGAAATCAGTGCAAATCCAACCATCCTATGAAAACAACATTGATTGGGGCGAAGGTTTCGACGGCGGTCGTTCTTGTGACGACTGCCTTTTTTATGTCAGCAGCGGGCCTTGTAGTGAAGGCAGAAGATCTGAATGCCGTGTTTCAGCAAGGTCGGGCGGCCTATTATCGCGGCGACATGGACGCCGCCTACAAACTGCTATCCCGCGTAGCAGCGGCGAATCCCAAACATGCAGAGACGGCGAACATGCTGGCCTATATCCGTGCAAATCATCAACCCGCGGATAACACGCTCAAAACCCAGTACTCCGCCGTGATGTTGCCGAAAGTGGAGATGGCGGACGTGACGCTTACGGAAGCGCTCGAAGGTTTGCGCGTATTGTCGAAAAACGCGAGCGCTGGCAAAGTGATGCCGAATGTGATTGTGAAGGGTGATGAGCTGGGGCAGCGCAAGCTCAGCCTGTCGCTTTCCAATGTCCCGCTGACGGAGGCACTAAACTATGTCACTCAACTCGTCGGGGCCAAAGCCACCTACGACAAATATGCGGTGACTCTGAGTGCTCAGGCGGACACGCCCACCTCCACAGCGACAGCCAAGTAGAATTCGCCTAAATGATTGTGAACGAATGAGTTGAGCCGATTTTGCGGCTCAACTTAGTCGTTAAAGAAATGGCGACCGGTCTGACCGGCTTCGGTCTTGTTGTCCACTTCCCAATAGACGTCTTCGAAAATCGTTTCCGGCTCGGGATAGGGGCTGGACTTGGCGAATTCGGCGGAGTCTTCCGCTTCCTTCTGTGCTTCCTTGTCGATCTTCTTCAACTCATCTTCGGTGGCGACGCCTTCGTTGAGAAGGTTGCGCTTCCACACTTGGATCGGGTCGTGCTCATTTTGGAACTTCTCGACCTCTTCCTTGGTGCGGTACTTGAATTTGTTCGCGTCAGCCACGGAATGGCCTTCCCAGCGGTAGGTGGCGATTTCGAGGATGCTTGGCTTGGATTCGTTGTGGGCGCGTTCGATGGCTTTACTCACGCCTGCACGCACGGCGTAAACATCTTCGCCACTGAACTGCTCCCACGCCATGCCATAGCCTTCGGCACGTTTGGCGAGGAAACCCTCATAAGCAGAGGAACGCTGCTGGCTGGTGCCCATCGAGTAACCGTTGTTTTCGATCACGTAGATCACAGGCAGATCCCAGAGCTCGGCAAGATTCAGCGATTCATGGAAGGCACCCTGATTCACCGCACCGTCACCAAGGAAGCAAAGTGCGGCACCTTTGAGGCCACGGTATTTCAAACCGTAGGCGAGGCCAAGGCCCAACGGCGTCTGACCGGCGACGATGCCATGACCACCCCAGTAGTTTTTGTCCGGCGCAAAGTAATGCATCGAGCCGCCCTTGCCGCGTGAGCAACCAGTCGCCTTGCCGAAGAGCTCGGCCATACACTCATTCATTCCCATGCCCACAGCCAAAGCGTGCGCGTGATCGCGATAGGCGGTGATCACGTGATCGTTCGGACCCATCACCGAAACCGTACCGACGGCGACGGATTCCTGGCCGATATACAGATGCAGGAAACCGCCCATGCGTCCTGCTTGGTAATGCTGCAGTGACACTTGCTCGAAGCGGCGGATGCGCACCATCTGGCGGTAAAGACCCAATTTATCGGCGGCGGTGAGCTTCTGATTAATGGGGTCGCCAGCGTGAGCGGCAGCAGGAGTTTTGGCTTTAGACATGTTCAGGCAGTGTGGGAAAATTCAATCTAGCCAACGTCCCCGAGGACGCAAAGGATTGTTCAATCCCACGAAGCAATCCGCGTTCCACATGGAACAATGGATGTCGTATGCTATCATCGCGCCCGCATGTCTGAGTCGCTCTACACCTTCCCCACCCACTACGACGTCATCGTCTGCGGTGCCGGCCACGCCGGAGTGGAGGCCGCGATGGCCGCCGCTCGTCTCGGCTGCCGCACGGCCATCCTCACCCAGAATCTCGACACCATTTCCCAGATGTCCTGCAACCCCGCCATCGGCGGTCTGGCCAAAGGGCATGTTGTCCGCGAGATCGACGCCCTCGGCGGGGTCATGGGCCGGAACACCGACGCCACCGGCATCCAGTTCCGCATGCTGAACGCCCGCAAGGGCCCCAGCGTCCAGGCTCCCCGCGCCCAGTGCGACAAGAAGGCCTACCAGTTCCGCATGAAGTGGCTGATCGAAAACCAGCCGAATCTCGATCTCCATCAAGGCAACGCCGCCGAGCTCCTCGTTGAAAACGATGCCATCACTGGCATCCGCACCTCCCTCGGCATGATCTATCGGGCCAAAGCGGTGGTCATTTCCTCCGGCACGTTCATGCGCGGTCTCCTCCACGTGGGCCAGCAGAACCAGGCCGGCGGCCGCATGGGCGACAGCATTTCCACTCTTTCGGACAGCCTCCGGCATCTCGGTTTCGACGTCCAGCGCTTCAAAACCGGTACCCCCTGCCGTCTGAATAGCCGCAGCATCGACTTCTCCAAGTGCGAACTCCAGCCCGGTGACGAGCCTGCCCCGCGCTTCAGCTACCTGTCGGGAGTGCTTCCCGAGGACGAATCCGAAGGCCTCTCCCCTTCCCCAACTCTCCCCGTAAGCCCCACTCCGAGCCTCCCCACCACCGGCCCTCACCAGTTCACCCTCAATTCTTGGTCGCCTGTAACGTTCCACGTGGAACAAATTCCCTGCTGGATCACCTACACCACCCCACAAACCCACGACATCATCCGGGCGAACATCCACAAGTCGGCCATGTATTCGGGCAAGATCGAGGGTGTCGGACCGCGCTACTGCCCCTCGGTGGAGGACAAGGTGGTGCGCTTTGCGGAGAAGGAGCGCCACCAGATCTTCCTGGAGCCTGAGGGCCGCCACACCCGCGAATTCTACGTCAACGGCGTCTCCACTTCCCTGCCCTTCGAGGTCCAGTATGACTTCATCCGGTCCATCCCCGGCCTCGAAAACGCCGAGATTGTCCGCCCCGGTTACGCCGTCGAATACGACTACTGCCCGCCCACCCAGCTTCATCCCACGCTGGAAACGAAGCGCATCTCCGGTCTTTACTTTGCCGGGCAGATCAACGGCACCTCCGGCTACGAAGAAGCCGCCGGCCAGGGCCTCATCGCCGGGGCCAATGCCGCCCTGAAGGCCACCGGCCGACCCCCTTTCCTGCTTCAGCGCAGCCAGGCCTATCTCGCCGTCATGATCGACGACCTCGTCACCAAAGGCACCACCGAGCCCTACCGCCTCTTCACCTCCCGTGCCGAGTTCCGCCTCCTCCTCCGCCAGGACAACTGCGACCTCCGTCTCACCCCCCTCGCCGCCGCCATCGGCCTCGCCTCCCCCTTCCGCGTCCGGCACACCGAGGAAAAAATCGCCCAACTCGCCGCCGCCCGCGTCCTCCTTCAGGAAGCCCGGCTCGACGGCATCACCTTGGAAAAATGGCTGCGCCGACCCGAAAACACCCCCGTCGCCCTGCCCCCGGAGATCCACGCCCAGTTCACCCCGGAGGTCTGGTCCTTGGTCGAAAACGACGTCAAATACGCCGGCTACATCACCCGCCAGGAAGACATGGTCGCCAAGACCTCCCGCATGGAGGAAAAAACCATCCCCGCCGACTTCGACTACCACGCCATCCCCGGCCTCAAAACAGAAGCCAAACACCGCCTTACCGCCCTCCGCCCCGCCACCCTCGGCCAAGCTGCGAGAGCCCAAGGCGTGAATCCGGCGGACATCGCCCTGCTGGCCGTCATGCTGAAACGGGGTGGGTAGGGACGCGCTGCGTCGCGTCCGACAAAATTGGAACCCGGCGCAGCAGGTCCCTACCGGTGGAAGGGAAAAGATCATGCCGCTTCAGAAAAAGAGGTTGGATCCGGTCGGATTGGGTTGGATCGCAGACTTGGTCCTCTGACTTAGAGGGCTCGGCGAAACCGGGTGAATGAGGTTCCATCAAGTATGCCAAAGCCTTCTCATCGAGCATCTTTTCGAAGCGCTCCTTGTGCTCGGGAGACATTCCCTTCGTGAAATCTTGGACCATGCTGCGTTGATGGGCGAGGTGCAGATAATGCGTGAACGCCTTGTGTCGGGCACGATCAATGCGCTCATCCATGTCCTTCGGGTTTTCATGTCGGTCCCGTTTGATCTGCTCAGACCTCCAGCGGGCCGCGTCTTGGGACAGCTGGCGGTGCCGGGCCAGCTCGCGGCTCAGCGTGATCAGTTCATCCATCTGATCCGGGGTCTCGATGCTTCTCTGAAGCTGCTGCTCCACCACCTTGTCCAGGACGACTTCAAACAGCGCCCCGACGCGTTCCATCCAAGGCATTAAGCCCGCATCCTCCGTCACGTCCTCCGCTTCATCGCTGAGGCGGCGGACCCAGTTCCTGCGCTCCTGATGTTTCAGCCAGTCCTGATAGCCGCCCTGCTTCCATTCGGAGAGATTCTGCTCGGTGATTTTGTCCGTGTTGAAATGTTGGACTAGAATGTCCACCACCTCGTTCATGCCGTTGAGCCAGCGCACCAGATCCTTGCCCGGCACGCCATCCAGGATCTGCTGGTTCAGCCGATCCCGAATGGCCTTGGGCAGTCGGGCGATCTTGCCGTTGCGGGTGGTCGCGTTCATGTGTACCTCCCCTTGATGAAGCGGTTGTAGTAGCTGCCTGGAGACGAGGCAGAGATCAGCCCGACGTAAACATCCCACGGCACATCGGAGAAGGTGTGGCTCCCGAGGAACGGAAATAGATGGTGAGTTCGCCGGTGGTCTCGTTGTAGTCCACGGCACGAATGGCGGAGGAATGGAGGGGTAGTCATGGTAAAAAGCGCTTTTCCAAGCGATATATCTTACCACACCTGGCCCCCTAATCTGACATGTCACTGATTATCAATAATCTGCGATATAACCGTGCATTCATTATGCGCTCAAGTGGCCTTGCACAGCCTCTTAAGTGGTTCAGGCACTTGGAGGGCTATTTCTTTGTCAAACGCTTATTTTGTCGAAGTGCGTTTTTTCGATCCCCGAGGCGATAGCGATACCGCGACACCTTGAAGCTGCGAACATGGCCACCCTTCAGTGCCCGCAGCACAGAATCGGTCGAGATGCCCAAAGCCTCCGCGCAGTGTCCGGCGGTCATGCCATCCTTCAATTGACGGGAAAGGTAGGCGTCCTTCAATTGCCTCCGCGCAGCAGGCGGCCGCCCGAGGCCCAACGGTGAACACATCCAACTCGCACGCGTTTGATACTCTACCAAGCGCTTCAAGAATCGCGTGAACCCCGGTTTGCTGATCCCCTTCTTGTAGCGCTCGGAAGGACGCCGGTAAGTGCTGATCCAGCCTTGCTCAGCCCACGTCCACATCTGGCGGTTGGACACCTCCAGCCAGCGAGCGACGACGGCCACGGGAATGATTTTCCGGCGATCGCCCTTCACGAGCAGTCGCAGCCGTTCCTCATCCGCCGCGATGCGTTGCAGCGCAGCCGAGCGGCGGAAGGTATCGAGCAGGTGGCGCGGAAATTTGGGCATGGCCGTGATTTGGCGATGGCTGGTGCAGGGCTGTCATGAAATCGCACCCACCTCGCCGTGGAAGATTCCTTTCCCGCACTTCGGGCAGGTGCGGCTTTCGAGATTGAAGGTGGACCGCAGCTTGCGTTGGCCGCATTCAGGGCACTGCATCGGATCGTGCTTGGGATCACGCCGCTTCTGGCAGCCGCAGCGCAGGCAGAGCCAGTCGCCCTCATTGCCACAGCGCTCTTTCAGAAAAGCCAAATACTCCGTCTCCTTCATGACGCCGCCGGTCTGCTCTTCCGCGAAGGCGCGCATCTCCGTGATGTCACTCGGATGGTAAAAGTAGTGTCGCTTGCCTTCATGGTCGGTCAGGTAGCGATTGCCATCACTCCAGCCGTCCACGGAGAACTGGCAGTGCGGGCAGGTGTAGCGAATGCAGGTGGCCATGGGGTGAAGTCGTGGGGAGAATAATCTGGTTCTTGTTTCGCCACGTCCTACTTTTGTCCGCAGCAGGCCCCATAAGGCAGGCCGCTGCCGCAGTGGCAGGGGAGGGTGCGTTTGTAGAGAATGAAGCCGCCGGGGCGAGAGGTGAAGTCATGCACGCGCTTCTCGTACTGACAAGTTTGGCTCCTCTCCCTGTCCTTGGCTGAATGCTTCAAGGGCGGTTTGAAGTACTGCCAGCCACGGATGATGGCGAGCAGGTCTTCCCGTGGGCGGAGGATCGGATTCGGAGCGGAGCTGGCGTCAGAGAAACCCTCCTCCCAGAGCGAGTCCAGTGCAGCTTCGACATCCAGCCTGGTCATGGCCCGCTTGCCACGTTGGGTCTTGAGCACCTGCCAAAGCCTGGGCAGCAGCGGCGCAAGCTTGAGACGGGCGATGAAAATCATGAGCGTGCCCAAGACCATCTCGTCGTCGCAGGTGTCGAGCGTCTTCGCGAAGCCGACCTCGATGGCGGCCCGATCACCAAGGTGATGCTGGTGGGCACTGGCAAGAACCATGGTGCTGCACAGGCACAGGTCGCTGTTCCAAGGAGGGTCGTTTTGCCACAGGATGCGAAAGAGCCGGTCCACGTCACCGTCGAACGTGGTGATCAGGAGATGCGGCCATTCGATGTAGGCATCGGACATGAGCCAGCGGCTGTCATAGCGGTCGTCGAGCATGAGGCTCTGCCACAGGAGGTCGTAGGTGCCTGGTACGCGCCAGGCGGCGAGCAGATGCAGCGCAAAGGAGGGCAGCCGCCAGTCGCCCTCAGCTTGCAGGCGGCCAGCGGCAGAAAGCGCATGCGCCTGAGCCACGGCCTGCTGAAGATGGGGAATGAGCGCCTGCTGGTGATCGTGCGCGTCAGCGAGGGCCTGCACCGGGACGATATGCGCGGCGGCATTGGCGAAGGCATCAAGGATGGCATTGACCTTCGCTTCCTGGGAGTGAGGCGTGGAGGACATAAAACAGGGGATGGGCACTCTTGGATCACCGGCCAGAGCGGCGGGTGCTGTTGCAGGGTGGTGTGAGCATTTTCGTCAGCGGTGATGACCCCGCAAGCGAGTTCGATGCCGGGAGATTCGGAGCTTGATTCTGCCGCCTTAGGTCGGCACAGCTTAGACGCCCCGCTGGCTTTCAGTGCGCGATCTCACGCAATGCGCGGTCGAAGGCGCGCACGGCGGTGCTGCCGCGCAGGAAGAAAAACGAGGCTTCATCACGGCCGGTGTGGGTGAGCGGAGAGGACACCGGAGACGGGGAGACGAGGAGCGCCGGAAGTAGTGGGTGGGATGAAAGCGGAGGAAGGGTTTCGAGGCAAAAAATTGCGTTGGCAGCAATGCAGTTGTGGGGGAGAACCTGCCAGGCGAATAAGAAGAGCGGGCTCTCCCGCCATCGTGGAGAAAGCACCGAAGATGTAGCTGCCTTGGTCGGACATGGTGGTTGTCATTGGTGACAAAGGCCGCATCTTGCCGAAATGAAAACGAGGACGTTCGAACTCCGTGGATTGCCCGCGCTGCTGATGCTGGGAGTTTTTGTGATCGTTGCTATCGGAATCATCGCCTTGATGCTCATGCTTGGGGCTGCTGTCGCGGTGGCGGGACTGGCGATTTCCGTCGGAGCGGCGCTGTTCTACGCGTTGCGGCGCAAGTTGACGACGGGGAGCAAGCCCGCTGCATGGCTTGAGGCGGAGCCGCCATCTGCGACTTCATCACTCGAGGTGCGAGAGATCGAAGTGGAAGTCCTGCCGGTGAAGGAACGGTGAGAAGCAACTGAGGTTGCGGTGACGATGGATGATGTCTTTGCGAGTTAGCGAGTTTGAGATGGATTGGCTTTGATGCGGAGCACGCGATGGTTGCGCGAGTCGGCAATGTAAATGTCGCCCGTGCGTGGATGGGTGACGACGCCGTGCGGCTCGCCGAGCTGTGCCTGCAAGGCGATGCCTGGAACGCCGCTCGCGCCTTTGGTTCCCAAACCGGCGATGGTGATGAGCTTGCGTTCGGCGACGATGAACTTGCGGATGAGATGGTTGCCCGCATCGGCGATGAGGATGTTGTCGTCACGATCCGCCCAGAGGTGCTTCACGGCGTTCAGCGGTGGCGTGGCGCTAGGGTCTTCGAGGGATATGGCTTTGCCATTAGCACCCAGCATCCGCACTCCACGACCTGCAGCGGTGAAGAGGTTGCCTTGGGAATCCACGGCCATGGCACGGCTGCCACCGATGCCAGAGACCGTGGAGATGATGCCTGTCGTCATGTCCACCACACGGATCACTTTGCTGAAACCGCCGAGGTAGAGCTTGGAGAAGTCGTGGTTGAAGCACAGGCATGCTAGGCCATCGAGTCCAGCGCTTGTGGCAGCGCCGCCATCACCACTGAGTTCCTTGGTTCCATTGCCGGCAAAGGTGGTGACGATGCCTGTCTTCGCATCCACTCGGCGCACGGCGTAGTGATAAGTGTCGGCGATGAAGAGGTTCCCGCCCGCATCGGCAACGAGGTTGTGTGGCGCAATGAAGCTCGCGTCCTTGGCGGGGCCATTGTCTCCGAGCGGTGCATCTTTTGGCTTTGCGCCAGAGACAACGGTGAGCACACCCGTCTTCGCATCGACACGCAGCAGGCGGTGCGTCTCCTCACAGATGAACATGTTGTCCTGAGGATCAAAAGCGATGCCAAAGGGTTGTGTCACCTTGCACTCAGTCGCCGGTGCATGCTCCACCGCCGTGCCACCCCCCGCGATGAGTTCGATCTGAGTGAACGAATCGTTAGCGGCTGCAGCTAAGCCAGGCGTGACAACAACATTCCGAAACGCCCCGAGATCATCGAACGAACCGAGACCGATCCGACCTTTGCCAAAAGTCTTGTCTGTCGCTTCGAGCACGAGTTGGTCGTCAAACCAGACCTTGATGCTGCCCGTTGAGGCATCGCGCACCAGCTTGAGCTGATGCCAGTGATTCGGCTGCCAGGGCAAAGTCTTCGCACGAGTCGTCGTGATCGCTTTGCGGTCGGCCTGATTGACCACATGCAGTTGCAGATGCACGCCGTCCGCAGTCTCGCCCAGATGAGCGTAGTAGAACTCGGACTCACTGTGGCCTGCAAAGGCGATGCAGAGGTCATTGTTGCCTTTATTGAAGACATCCAGCCGCGCCTCACACGTCAGCGTGAAAGAGTCCCACTCTGCGCCGCCAAACCACGCCAGATTGAACGGACGACGAACCTTCGGCTTGAACTGCGAGGGCTTCTTCAGCACGAGCATCGTCGTCTCGCCATCCGCCTGCCATTCCCAGGCAGCAGGATCTTCCAACTGCCATTGATCACGTTTTTGGAGCAAGTGATTAGCAGTCTCTTCTGCTGATGCCAATGGGCACAGGCAGAGTGCCAAACAAAGGCCCAGCGAGGAGAGAAAATGCTTCATGGTGTGAATCAAAACTGAATGCCGAGCCTTTCTGCGACGCGCTTTGGACGACGAAGAGCTTCGGCCATCCGTGAGGCTTCGTCTGCACCACGCAGGTCTTTGCAGGCTGGATGAGCTTCGGGAGCTGCGATGATGCCGAGATTGTGGAGCACATGAGCGGTGCTGTGTTTGTAGGCCGAGGCGCTCATGTTCGCATCCAGGCGGAAGACTTGGTCTTCCAATGATTGGAAGGCCTCGAAGACCTTATACACACGGGTGTCGAAGCGGCCCGTGCCGGTGGGGAATTTCTTCTGGGGTGAGTCGTCGTTGAGCCACATGTCCTTTGCGGCGCAGATGAGCGGCGCACCGCTGACAGCAGCTCCGATGAGCAATGGCAGGCCGAGTTTGATCGCGGTGGCGATGCCGAAGTCGTCACCACTGTGCGGGGCGAAATCGAGTTTCAGATCGCGACACATCGCCGCCCAGTAGAGGAAGTGCGGCTCGTCGAGCGTGCTGATCTTGCCTCCAACAAACTTCGGATGAATGGCGAGTTGATGGAGCAACCATGGCCCAAATGGCCGCGCCCATGGCACAAAGGCTGGCTCCAGCGAATGAACGATGCCCGGACGGATGAGCCACTCCGCGATCTCATAGTAGGCATCGCGGCATGGCTCGGGATCGAGCGCGCTGAGCCACTTCGAGGTCATGAGCATCACTTCGCAGTTGTCATGCTGCTGCACGATGTCGATCAGCGGACGGTAGCGCTCGGCTTTGAACGAGGTGTCATCTTCTGCGCCGCGAGCGGTCACGCCAGCGATGAACTTCGTGGTCGGAAACTCCGCACGAAAACGGCGCAGCACTTCGGCGTAGAGCGCATCATCGAGATCGAAGATGTAGCCCGTGTCTGCATTGAGCACGACGACGAGTTCCACACCGAAATGATCTGCCGTTGCCTGCATCCAGCGGATACTCGCGACGAAACCTTCCCAGTCCGGGTTCTGATCTCGGAACGGCAAAAGTGCCGCGGCACAGATGCGTGGCTTGGCAGTGTGATCGATGAGTTCTTCCTCGCCCGTCCAGGCCCACTTGGTATCTAGCCAAGAGGTGTTCGGAGTGAGGTCATCAGGTTTGGAGATGAGTGATTTCATTGATAATTGTTAAGTTTTTATGGCAAAGGAATGGGGGCAAGGGAATCGAATGAAGAAGCATTCCTTTGCCCCCATTCCCCTGCCATTACTTCAGTCGTGACTCATACAAGAGG
Source organism: Verrucomicrobiaceae bacterium (assembly GCA_947471905.1). Taxonomy (GTDB): domain Bacteria; phylum Verrucomicrobiota; class Verrucomicrobiia; order Verrucomicrobiales; family Verrucomicrobiaceae; genus Prosthecobacter. The sequence continues at coordinate 3,102 of CANIZT010000048.1, read as the reverse complement.
CTCCACAGGCAGCCACTTGCGTTGCTCCCAACTCTGCAGACCAAGCTCTGCCAGTTGCACGCCCTTCGCGCCTTCACGTAGGGACCACGGGAATGGCGTGCCGACGGCCACGTGCTTCAAGAACGCCTCCCACTGGATTTTGAAAGCGTTGTCATAGGTCGTGGTATCCGGCACTTCCTGCCAGCCGTCGAAGAAGTTGATGGGCTGATCAATGTCAGGGTTCCAAGTCGGACGCGGTGTGGTGCCTGCGGCTTGCACCCAGCATTTCCGCAGACCCACGATGGCGCTGCCTTGCGTGCCATCGACTTGCATCGTGAGCAGATCATCCCGACGTACCCGCACCGTCCAGGAGCTGTTGAACTGGCACACCACACCGCCTTCGCACTCAAACGTGGCATAGCAGGCATCGTCACTCGTGCAGGCATACGGCTTGCCGCGCTCATCGATGCGCTTTGGTAAATGCGTGGCTCCGATGCAGCTCACCGCCTTCACTTTTCCAAAGAGATCATCGATCACATAGCGCCAGTGGCAGAGCATATCCACGATGATGCCACCGCCGTCTTCCTTGCGATAGTTCCACGATGGGCGCTGCGCAGGCTGGTCACCATCTTCGCCCGTGAAGACCCAGTAGCCGAATTCGCCACGCACACTCAGGATGCGACCAAAGAACCCCTGATCACGTAACATGCGGAACTTGCGAATGCCCGAGAGCCAGAGCTTGTCCTGCACCACACCGTTCTTCACGCCCGCGTCCTCACAAAGCTTCGCCAAACGCAGTGCCTCAGCCGATTCCACCGCCGTCGGCTTCTCACAGTAGATGGCCTTCTTCGCCTCCACCGCTTTCTCGATGAAGCCCGCGCGCTGCAAGGTGCCTGAGGCATCAAAGAAGATCTCATCCTCAGGATTCGCCAATGCCGCATCCACATCCGTGGTGAAGCGAGTGACGCCCGTGCGGGCCGCCAGCGCCGCCAGTTTGTCATGATTGCGCCCGGTCAAGATCGGATCAGGCATCAAAATCAAATCATCGCCAACTTTCACTCCGCCTTGATCACGAATCGCCTTGATCGAGCGAATGAGATGCTGATTGGTGCCCATGCGTCCGGTGACGCCATTCATGATGATGCCGATTCGTTGTGTTTTCATAGAGTTAGAGTGGGTAAAGGTTTGAGTAGCTGGATGCGATTTGGTCGAGGAAAACGTGCTGATCAGCGGACCACCACTTGTTGGAGAAGATCTCGACTTCGCGGTGGCCGGTGAAGCCGGTGGCGTCCACCCATTCGCTGATTTCGCGGATGTTGATGCACCCTTCGCCCATGAGACCGCGATCGTTGAGGAGGTCGGTGGTTGGGGTTTTCCAGTCACAGATGTGGAAGGCGTGAAGGCGGCCGGTTTGGCCGGCGAGATCGATCTGCGCCTTCAACTCGGGGTCCCACCACACGTGATAGACATCGACGGCAATGCCAAGCGACTTCGGTGAGCCGAGGGCATCGCAAATCTCGTGCGACTGGCGTATCGTGTTCACGGCGCTGCGATCATCGGCATACATCGGGTGGAGAGGCTCGATGGCGAGCTTCACGCCCGCTTGCTCGGCGGCAGGTAGGACGGCAGCGATGCCATCCGCGATCTGTTTGCGAGATTCGACAAGGCTTTGGCCAGGGACGGCGCCACAGACCAACACAATCAGCGGAGCGCCGATGGCGTGGGCTTGCTGGATGGCGAGAAGATTATCATCAATCGCTGCCTGACGACCTGCTGCTGTAGCCGATGGGAAAAAGCCGCCGCGACACAGGCTGACGACTTCCATACCTGAGTCTGCCGTTTGGCGCTTCACCGCAGCAAGGTCGCGACCCTCCAGGGCTTGCCGCCAGATGGTGATGCCGCTCACGCCACGCTTTGGGAACTCCACGAGGCATTGATCGAGGTTCAGGGGCTTGGTGGTGATGGTATGGACGCAAAGTCGGCTCATGTGTGACTATAAGGGGCTACTTCTTATCGCTGGTAAATCAGTTCTTTCCGATCATCTTGGACGGTAATACCGATGGAACTCTATCAACTCGAATACTTCCTGGAAGCCGCACGCCGGCGCAACTTCACTCGCGCCGCAGCGCATTTGCATCTCGCACAAGCGGCGCTGAGTGAGCAGATCCGTAAGCTCGAGACCGAGCTCGGCACGCCGCTCTTCAATCGAGGTCGCCGCGAGACGGTGCTCACTACCGCTGGCGAAACCCTGCGCCAACACGCAGAGGCATTAATCGAACGGGCCGATGCGGCGAAACGGGCGGTGCATGACCTCATCGGCTTGCGTGGTGGTCGGCTTACGATTGGGGCGATTCCCTCGGTTAGTGCTTGTTTGCTACCGGCGGCGATTGCGGCGTTTCGCAAACTGCACCCGCTCGTTGAACTCGCCCTCTTTGAAGGCACCTCGGAGGCCGTAGCGCAGTGGGTCGAGAGCGGACGCGTGGAGTTTGGAATCGTGCAACTGCCCACCACGAGCGGTAGCTTTGATGAGCAACCGCTTTTCACGGAGCCTTTCGTCGCGCTCGTAGCCAAGACAAACTCAGCGGCCAAACAAAAGACTATCAGTCTTGGCAAGCTCGGAGATGAACCCTTCATCCTTTATAAAGGCCGTGCACGCGATACGGCGCTCACCGCTTGCCGCGCCGCGGGATTCGAACCACGCATTGCTTGTGAAAGCAGTGAGCTAGAGACGATTCGTTCGCTTGTGGCTGCGGGATTGGGCATTGCCATTCTTCCGCAGCTTGCCACACGAGAGCCCACGAAAGGATGTGCCGTAGTCAGGCTGCGTGACAATCCGGTGGAGCGTCAGGTGGCATTGTTGAGTCGCGCAGGACACACGACTTCGCCAAGTGCAGGGGCTTTTCGTGAGATGCTGATGAGTCATCGTTCGGTCTAGCAGAGAGATATTTGTCCAAATTTCTGGTCTTATGTTCTAATGTCACTTTGCGATCGTTTTTCTGTCTTATGCCTCGATTCATCTTTCTTATTCTAGCCTGCGGCTTGCCGGTGACTCTGTGCCAAGCGCAGACTCCTATCACACTGCCACCATCTCCTGCGGAGCTTGCCGTGGATCATGTGAAGCTG
>CANIZT010000047.1 GCA_947471905.1 Verrucomicrobiaceae bacterium | reverse complement strand
CCCTACGATCCGATGGTGAAATTCCTCGACGGTGTGGACCTGTTGATCCACGAAGCGCAATATTTGCCGACGGATTATCCCAAGCGTATTGGCTGGGGCCATTCAAACCTCGCCACAGCCTGCGCACTGACGAAACTGGTGAATGCCAAGAAATGGATCGTGGTGCATCACGACCCTGATCACGATGACACGGCGTTGCATTCGAAGCTGAATCTGACGCGGCAGATTTTGCGTGAAATCGGCTATCCGATCCACGTGGTTCATGCCTACGACGGTATGGCGGAATATCGCTGATTCAGATGCCGGGGTCGTAGGCACCCATCAGGGCCCCATTGAGCATGGTGCATTCTTTTTTCAACTGGTCGTACATGAGCTGCGCACCCTTCAAATCGCCGGCATGGGCGTATTCACTGAGTTCGGAGGCAAGACGGAGAGCTTTGTCGGCAGCATAAACGCCGAGCATGCCTTTGAGAGAGTGGGCTGCCTCGTAGAGTGGTTTGGTCTTGCCTGCAGCGAGCGCTTTTTCGGCTTTCTTCAGATATTTCTGTGTGTCTTCGGGGAAGATGGCGATGAGCTTGCGCATCAGTTTTTCATCACCGGCGGATTCACGGAATATGGCGAGATCAAATGGCACGGATTCGACCGGCGGTCTAACTGATGCAGCTTCAACTCGAGTAAAAGGTTGCTCCGGCTCTTGAACGATTGACCGCCGCGAGTTTTTTTCCAAGACCTGAAACAGCTCCACCGAGCGCAACGGTTTGGCGATGTAGTCGTCCATGCCTGCGACCAGGCAATCTTCGCGATCACCTTTCATGGCATTGGCCGTCATGGCGATGATGCGAACATGCTCGCCACTCTTCTTTTCGATCTCGCGGATGGCGGCGGTGGCCTCAAAACCATTCATTCCCGGCATCTGCACATCCATGAGGATGGCGTCAAACGGCTCGCTATTGAAGAAGTCGATGGCTTCCTGGCCGCTGGAAGCCAGCGTGACGAGGTGGCCACGTTTCTCCAGCATGCGGGCGCTGACGAGCTGATTAACATGGCCGTCTTCGACAACCAGCACCCTCATGGAGGCCGGAGCGGTTACGACGGGCTCAAACCGCGGTGAGAGCGGCTTGATTGAGATGCCACTCGTACGGCCGAAGGCGGCGGTGAAGTGGAACGTGCTGCCAACCCCGAGCTGACTCTCGACCCAGATGCGGCCCTGCATGAGCGTGACGAGGTCACGGCAAATGGCGAGGCCGAGGCCGGTGCCGCCATAGCGCCGCGTGGTGGACGCCTCCGCCTGGGTAAAGGCCTCAAAAATGCGCTCATGCATCTCGGGAGTGATGCCAATGCCGGTGTCATTGATTTTGAAATGAAGTATGAGGGCATCGGCGGTGCCAGATTCCACATTGACCTCGACGGTGACGCCACCCTTGTGCGTGAATTTAATCGCGTTGCCGACGAGGTTGATGAGAATCTGCCGCAGCCGCCCATCATCGCCGATTAGACGTGCTGGCACCTCGGGACTGATATGGTGTAGCAGCACGAGCCGTTTTTGAAAGGCACGGATGCCCATGGCCTGCACGGTTTCGGTGACGATCGTGTTGAGGTCAAACTCGTGGGAGTCCAGATCCATCTTGCCAGCCTCGATTTTGGAGAAGTCGAGGATGTCGTTGAGCAGTTCGAGCAGCGAGTCAGCGGAATCCTTGAGCATGTTCAGGTGCTCACGCTGCGATTCGTCGAGTGTGGTACCAAGCAACAGTTCACTCATGCCGATGACGCCATTCATTGGCGTGCGGATTTCATGGCTCATGTTCGCCAGGAAGACGCTTTTGGCACTGTTGGCGGCTTCGGCGGCCTGCCGTGCTTTGTGCAGTTCCTCCTCGTCATGCTTCCGCTCGGTTACATCTGTGTGCGAGCCAGCCATGCGGTAGGGTTTGCCCGCCTTATCGCGCAAGGAACGGCCACGGGCGAGGATCCAGCGCCATGAACCATCCTTATGCTTGAAGCGAAACTCGACTGAATAGCGCGGGGTGCGACTCTCCAGATAGTCATTCAAAGTCGCCATCACACGGTCGTGATCCTCGGGATGCAGTAGTTTGTCAAAAGTGGCGAAGACATTTTCGAGTTCGTCGTCCTCGTAGCCGATCATGCTTTTCCACGGCGGGGAAAAGAAGACTTCACCGGTGCGGATGTCCCAGTCCCAGATGCCGTCGTTCGTGCCGCGCACAGCTAGAGAGAACCGTTCCTCGCTACGTGCCAGCGCTTGGATGGACTCCTTCTGGTCCGTGATATCAGTGATCGATCCGGCCATGCGGTAAGGATGGCCTGCGGCATCGCGTAAGGCGCTTCCGCGTGCCCGGAACCAGCGGTAAACGCCATCTTTGCGCCTCAGGCGGTATTCAGCATCATACGGAATCTGTTGGTCCAAATGCGCCTTGAGGGCCGCTAGAATGCGTTCACGATCCTCGTTATGCAGCCTTGACTCGAACTCCGAGAACAGATTCTTCATCTCGTCATCGGTGTGGCCCAAGAGTTGTTTGAAACGCGGGGCGAAATATACCGCGTCGGTTTTCAGATCCCAGTCCCAGATGCCGTCGTTCGTGCCACGCACAGCTAGGGCAAACCGCTCCTCGCTCTCTGCAAGCTCACGCACAGCTTCTGCCGGGGCATTTGGCAGGCGCAGGTGGCAGGCATGCAGCATTCCTTCCAGTTCCTGAATACGCTGCTTCAACTCCGGCACGGAGTCGCCTGCGGCATGCTCGTGAGTGTCTGACATGGCTGGGGTTGATTAGTCCTGCGGTGGTTGGGAATGGACGCTTGGACATGAATAGACATAATTTGGCGTAAACAAACTCAAAAGGTTGAGCGCGGACGTCAAAGTGCGTGGTGCTTTGGGCATGTGAAATGCTGCAAACGTGATCTGCCTGCTTGTTTGGGGGCGATGGTAACGTTCTTGTCTTGCATGAACCGCCGCTGCCTCCTCGCCACCCTGCCTGCTGCCCTCGCCGTCAACAGTTTCGCTGCCGCAACGGATCCAAAAATCCGCGTCGCCGTCATTGGTCACACCGGGCGTGGGAACTATGGTCATGGCCTGGATACGATGTGGCTCAAAATTCCCGCTGTCGAAATCGTTGCCGTTGCCGATGCGGACGCCGCCGGACTAGCCGCAGCGCAGAAGAAGCTTAGTGTCGCCAAAGGTTTCGCAGATTACCTAGCCATGCTTGCCGAGATCAAACCGGATATCGTTGCCATTGGACCGCGTCACGTGGATCAGCACCGTGACATGCTGCTGGCGGCGATCAAAGCCGGAGCCAAGGGCATTTACATCGAAAAGCCGTTTTGCCGATCGCTGCAAGAGGTGGATGAAGTGATCGCTGCTGCTGACAAGGTCGGCACCAAGATCGCCATCGCGCATCGTAACCGCTATCACCCCGTACTGCCGGTTATTGCGAAGTTGGTCAAGGAGGATGCCATTGGCCGCGTGCTCGAACTGCGTGCACGAGGCAAGGAGGATGCCCGTGGCGGTTCGCTTGATCTTTGGGTGCTGGGTTCGCACATCTTTAACATTGCTTGTTTCTTTGGCGGTGCGCCAAAATCCTGTGTCGCCACGGTGCTGCAGGATGGCAAACCCATCACCAAGGCCGACGTCAAGAAGGGCGATGAAGGCATCGGTGCTCTCGCCGGAAATGAGGTGCATGCCCGCTTCGAAATGACCAACGGCATTCCGCTATTCTTCGACTCAGTACAAAACGCAGGTGATAAACAAGCCGGTTTCGGTCTCCAAATTATCGGCACAAAGGGCATCATCGACTTCCGCATCGACAAGGAACCTTTCGCGCATCTGCTTGCGGGCAGTCCCTTCGATCCAGCGCTCAAGGAGCCTCGTCAGTGGCAGCCCATCACGACGGCGGGCATCGGTTTGCCTGAACCCATGGTCGATCTCGGTAAACAAGTCTCCAGTCACGAGACCTCCGGCCTCGATCTCATCGCCGCCATTCGCGACAACCGCGCTCCGCTGTGCGATGCTGCCCAAGGACGTGAAATTATCGAGATGATCAGTTCCGTCTTTGAATCGCACCGCCTCGGTAGCCAGCGTGTCACGTTCCCGCTCCAGACACGCGTTAATCCGCTCACACTTTTATGAAAACACCACCCGTCCCGCCGCTTCTCATTCAAAACGGCACACTCATCCTGCCGGACAAGCTGATTGAAGGAGGCGCGGTGCTGTGTGAACGCGGAAAAATCAATGCCATCGGCACACAGGTCGCCGCACCGAAGAACGCGGTCGTGATCGATGCTAAAGGTGGTTACATCAGCCCTGGCTTCATCGACATCCACGTCCACGGCGGTGCCGGAGCCGATTTCATGGATGCCACTGTTCCTGCGGTGCGTACGGCCATCAAAGCCCACGCTCTTCACGGAACCACCACGATTTTTCCCACCACCACGACCGGTGCCCCAGTGCAAATCATGGCGATGCTTAGTGCCTGCCGCGAAGCCAAACGCACTTGGGAGGCTGCGCACGGCTCCCGCATTGCCGGTGTTCATCTCTATGGGCCTTACTTCGCTGCTGACAAAGTCGGCTGCCATTCACGCACCGGTCGTCGCGCTCCGAATGCCGTCGAGTACGAGAGGTGGTTTCGCGATGATCTCGTGCGTATCGCTACCTGCGCCGCCGAACTGCCGGGGGCCGAGGAATTTTATCAAACCGCCCGCAAACACCGCTGCCTCATCACCTGCGGCCACTCGAATGCGAACTGGGCGGAGATGGAGCGTGCCTTCAAAGCCGGCATGCGCCACGTCGATCACTTCTGGTGTGCCATGAGCTCCGTCGCCTCGCTGCGCACCCGCTTCGGCACGCCCATGCAGGCCGGCATGGAGCAGTTCGTGCTCGCCACCGCTGAAATGAGCACCGAAGTCATCGCCGACGGCATGCATCTCTCACCCGAACTGCTCGACTTCGCCTTCCGCATGAAGGGCGTTGAAAAAATCTGCCTCGTCACCGATTGCAATCGCGCCCTCGACATGCCGCCGGGCCGCTACCGCTTTGGCTCCGACGATGACGGTCCCTTTTTCGAGAGCGATGGCAATGTGGGCTTCGTTCCCGGCCAGGGCCTCGCCAGTTCCGTTGTCGGTCTTGATCACATGGTGCATCACATGAAAAAAAGCACCTCAGCCACGCTCCCCGATGCCGTTCGCATGGCCAGCCTCACCCCAGCCGAGCGCACCGGCATCGCCAAAACCTGCGGCAGCCTCGACAAAGGCAAGCAGGCCGACGTTCTCATCCTCAATCGCCGACTCGATGTTCAACACACCTTCATCGGTGGTGTCGAAGTGCCGCGTGACTGACATGACTCGCTGTATCTGCCTTTGTCTCCTCGCCAGCATGGCACTGGCGGCCACGCCGCCGTTTGCCGAACGCCTCGTGCAGGCCGCACTCGAACGCACGCAACACACGGTGCGTTACGAACCGGCGTATGTGAAGCTCGACTACCCCAATGGCGATGTTCCCGCCGACACCGGCGTCTGCACCGATGAAGTCATCCGCGCCTACCGTGCGCTCGGTCACGATCTGCAAAAACTCGTCCACGAGGATATGAAACGCGCGTTCGCCGTTTATCCCAAGCACTGGGGCCTCAGTTCCACCGACAAAAACATCGATCATCGTCGCGTGCCCAATTTGCAGACGTTTTTCAAACGTCGCGGCACTTCGCTGCCCGTCACGCCAAACGCCGCCGACTATCAGCCCGGTGATCTCATCACCTGCACCGTCGCCGGCAAGCTCCCGCACATCGCCATTGTCGTCCCTGCTGCCGATGGCGGTGCAACGCCGTGGATCGTCCACAACATCGGCCAGGGCCCCAAATGCGAGAACCGCCTTTTTGAATTCCCACTCACCGGTCATTACCGGTTTCATCCGAAGACAAGCAATCAGTGATTTGCGCTCACCCCTCACCCGACCTCTCCCCGAAGGCCGCCAGGATGCTTTTCATGCCAGCGGCGGGGAGAGGAGACATGCATTGTGTTCCCGCTCTGGCATGAGGCAGTTGCGAGCGATTCTCCCTCTCCCCACCCCGAATAAACATAGCCCTGTGATTCACTTTGGGGAGAGGGCAGGGGTGAGGGACGCCTATTCGCGTCACATGCTGCTTCACTCCGCCGCACGCACGGCTTCGAGCGTGAGCTGCCACTGCTCCTGGCCGCGGAACCAGCCGCGCTGCACGCGCATCGCCACATCCCACGGGGCAGGGGGGAGTTTGCCAATCGGCGCATTGAACCAGCGTGCCTCCATTGAGGATCCATCCTGCGTGAGCATGATGCGCAGATGTTTTTCCTTCATCGTGCGACCGGGAAGTTTTGGTGTCACCCGACGACAGAAAAAGAGCGGCTCGTTGTTTTTTTGGCCGAAGGGTTCCAGCAGCTTGTAGCTCTCCAAAAAATTCAGCGAGAGGTCGCGCAGCTTCACCTCGGCATCGAGTTCGAGCACGGCGGTCATCGCCTCCTTGCTCAAGGCCTCGCGTGCCGCCGCTTGAAACGCCGTGCGGAAAGCATCCAAGTTTTCTTCTTTGACCGAGATGCCCGCCGCCATCGCATGGCCGCCGCCGCCGAGCAGATGCTCGCCGCAGGTTTCGATGGCCGCCACGAGCGAAAATCCTGGAATGCTGCGTCCGCTGCCCTTGCCAATGCCGTTTTCATCAATCGACACTAGGATTGTTGGGCGGTGGCACATGCGCGAAATGCGCGAGGCCACGATGCCAATCACGCCTGGATGCCAGTTGCGCGAACCGAGCACGATGGCGGAAAGTTTTTCGAGATCGCCGAGGGTGCCGAGCATCGCATCGGCCTCGATGTGTACTTGTTGCTCGACGTTTTGACGATCCTTGTTGTGCGCCTCCAGCAGTTCCGCGAGTTCGGCCCCGAGCGCGTCATTGTCTGCCAGCAGCAGATTGAGCGCAGTGGCGGCAGTGTCGAGACGGCCAGCTGCATTCAAACGCGGCCCCAAGCGGTAGCCCACGTGATGCGTCTGCACGAGACCATCGACTCCGGCGATTTGCTTCAGCGCACGCAGGCCGTGACGTGTGGTCTGTGCCAGCGCTTCGAGTCCACGCCGCACTAATAGACGGTTCTCATCAATCAACGGCACCAGATCCGCCACGGTGCCGAGCGCGACAAGATCAAGCGTCTCCTTCAAATCATAGCTCTCAATCATGCGCGTCTTCAGCAGCGCATGCGAGACCTTAAAGACGAGACCCGCAGTGCAGAAGTAGTGGTAATCAGCGCCCAGTTTCGGATTGACAAGCGCAAGACAATCGGGCTTGCCCAATGGTGACAACTCATGGTGATCCACGATCACGCAATCAACCCCATCGTTTTTCAGTCGTGCCACTTCCGTGAGCGAGGTTGTGCCGCAGTCGAGCGCGATGAGCAGGTCAGGCTTACCAAACTGCTCGTAGCAGCGTGCAATGCCGTCATGGCTCAGTCCGTAGCCTTCTTCCAAGCGTGTGGGTAGAAACAGATGCGTGTCGAGGCCATAGGCCTTCAAGATCAAATGCATCAACGCCATCGACGTCACTCCATCCACATCGTAGTCGCCGTAGAGCACAACGTTTTCCTTGCGGTCCACCGCGCTCAGAATGCGCTCCACCGCAGCATGCATCTCTGGCAGGACCGTGGGATCGCCGAGAGACGCGAGCTTTGGCACCAAAAAATCACGCGCTTGCTCCACTGTGGTGATGCCGCGTTGAATGAGAAGCTGCGCCATCAGTGGTGACACGCTCATGTCCGCCGCCAGCTCGGCAGCACCCTCCACGGCAGGCTTTAGCAGCCAGCGTGGCGGGCGGATCGAGATAGGGAAGGGTTCAATCATGCGGATGTTTGCGAGAATGCAGCATCTCTTGTATGGAACACACACGAAGCAGAGTCAAAGCATGCTTCCCACGACGATGACGCAGAAACATTTTCCATCCGCCACAGCAGGCCGTATGTGGCTCTGCGCATTGGGCATGCTTCTCATGATTGCCGGTTCATTCTTCGCCTGGCGCATGTGGCTCTCGTATGAGAATGCGCAAGTCACCAGGCGCTGGACGCAGGTGCCGTGCCGCATCGTTTCATCACGCATCATCAGTGAGCGTCCTACACCGCACTCGCCGCCCGCGCATCGCGTGGAAGTACGGTTCGAGTATGAAGTCAATGCAGTAAAGCTCAGCAGCTCGCGCATCCGTCAGGTCGAGTCCGCACCCACGCAGCACCTCGATGTCGCGCAGTTGAAACAGCAAAACTATCCCACCGGTTCTTCGCAGGTCTGCTTCGTGAACCCAGCATCACCTGCTGAAGCCGTGCTGCAGCATGCGTCGCGTGCCGCATTGTATTCCATTTGGTTTCCGCTGCTCTTTGTCGTCGGCGGTATCGGGATGATCCGTGGGGCATTACGGCGCACGCCATGATCGTTGCATGAGCTGCTCCAGCTCCGCGACGATCTCTGGCCTCTCCGCTGCGAGGTTTGTTTCTTCACCGATGTCGGTTTCGAGGTTGTAGAGCAGTTTTTCGAGCGGCTTTGACTTCGCTTTGGCTTTTTCGCCTTTTTGCGCAGCTCCGGTGTTGAGGTGAATCAGCTTCCATGGCCATTTCAGCACCGCCAGTTTACCGCCCTGTTCGTTGAAGGCCCAATACAGATGGGAATGCTCCTTCTGGCCTTCTTTACCGAGCAGTGTCGGCACCATCGAGATGCCGTCGGTCTCCGCCGTCAGCCTTGCTCCGCTCAGTTCCGCCACCGTCGGCAGTAGATCCTGAAATCCGCTCACATGCTCGCTCACCGAGCCTGATTTCACTTTCTCTGGCCACCATGCGATGAATGGTACGCGAATGCCGCCATCCGTCATGTCACGTTTGATACCTTTGAAATCACCATTGCTGTTGAAGAAGTCGCTTTTGTGCCCGCCTTCTTGATGCGGCCCGTTGTCGCTCGAAAACATCACCAGCGTGTTCTCCGCGATGCCCAGTTCCTTCAACTGTGACATGACGCGGCCCACTTCGTTGTCCAGAAAACGGATCAACTGTGCAAAGCCCTTCTCTGCGTCGGGCCAGTCCTTGTCCTTGAACTCGCCATAGTCAGGGCACTCCAGGCCATGTCCCAGAGGCGAGTCTTTACCCGCCTCGTTGTTCGCGTGCGGAATATTGAGCGCATAATAGAGAAAGAACGGCTTCTTCGCTTTCGCTCGCTCACCGAGATAACGCTGCACGTCATCGCCCAGCAGTTGCGGCACCCATGCTTTGCGTCCGTCTGATGGTGCTACGCCGCTGCCACTGAAATTCGCGTCCACATAGTCCGCTGTGTTTTTACCAGAACCTGCGATCACCGTATTTGGCAGATCCACCACCTTGCCGTTCCGAATCAGTGCCTTGGTGTAGAAATTATGTGCATGGCTCGTGCCCACATAGCCAAAGAACTCATCGAAACCTTTGCGCTCCGGATCATTCATCGGCAGCGGTTTCCCCAGCCCAAATTTGCCAATGCACGCCGTGTGATACCCGGCTGACTTTAACAGCGACGGCACCGTCACATCACCATCCGGGATGATCCACGGATCATTTCCGCGCACGCGACAATGCCCCGTGTGCAAACCCGTCATCAGCACACAGCGCGACGGCGCACACACCGTGCAGCCCGCATAATGTCGCGTGAACTTCATCCCCTCCGCCGCCATTCGGTCCAGATGTGGCGTTGTCAGCATCTTCTGACCGTAGCAGCCCAGATCGCCGTAGCCTAGGTCATCAACGAGAATGTAAATGATGTTCGGCTTTTCCGCCGCGCGGGCAAACGTTCCGATGACAATCAGGGTGAGAATAACAAGTGACTTCATGGCTCCACCAAACGCAGCAACTCACACCTTGCTTCATCAAAAAACACCTCTTTAGCAGGGTGCTACTTTACGGTTGCAAATGTTACAGGTTCCAGTGGGCAACCGACGATTAGTTTACCCGGCGCATCAGCGAATTCTAGGGAGCGCTCGGCACTGCCACTGAGGCGGGCGATATGTGCTGAGAGATCCTTCAACGTCTCAGCGCTATAGCCTAGGTAGGTTTTAACAATGGTGCCACCTGGAGCGACGAGTGTGGTGTATACCGCGCGCTCGGCGCCGTAAACACGAATGAGGGCGCATTCGGGATCCGCGATGATCGGGAAGCGGTTGCCGACGGTTTTGGTCCAGAGCTTGGCGACTTCAGTGCCGACGTTGATGACGCCGACGATCGTGCAGTTGTCGCCATAAGCAGCCTGCAAGTGGTCGAGGAAGGGCGCGGCATCGCGGGCGCAGGGGCATTCGCGTTCGATGAAGTAGAGCACGAGCGGTTTCGTCGCGGTGAGCGCGGCCAGACTGAGCGGTTTGCCTGTGAGGTCAGATGTTGCAAAGGCTGGCGCAGGTGTTTGCGCCTGGCGCGCGATCTTGCTCACCATCGAAGGCGTGAGCGGGTGCTCGACCTTTTTGCGAAACTCGATCACGCCAGCGCTGTTGCGTTTGAGAGAGGATGGATCCTTCGAGACGAGGAACTGGCCCATCAGCCCGCTGTCCTCGTGGTTCGCCATGTGGCAGTGATACATGAACGCATCGGTATCACTGGCGTAGTCGTCGAACTTGGCAATGAAGGTCACCGACGTGCCGGTGGGCACATAGCAGGTGTCCTTCCAGCCCTGTTGGTAGTCGGGGACCGGACCATCACTGCGGGAGACGATCTTGAACTGCACGTCGTGGATGTGAAAGGCGTGCCCGAAGACTGGATTATCAATTGTCCATGCCTCCACGTCTTCCAGTTTCACGACATGGTTGGTCGTGTGCATATCGAACGGGCTGTTATCAAAGGAGAAGGTGGAACCGCCGCGCGCCTTGTTGATTCGCAGCGTCCGCCGGTTGGCCACTTCCGCCTCCGTCCAGAAGCGATTGCGGGTTAGCACCTCGGGGATTCGTGTGATGGGCTGAGCCGTCTTGGGACCTACATTGATGTGCAGCATCACGAAGTCGAGATTGTTGAGCAGGCTGCCGTTCGTTCCCCTGGATCCGGGTTCCGAACCGGGGAAACCGAATGCCTGGCCGGAGTTGTAAGCCATGAGGTCAAGCGTGGCCCCCGGTTTGTCGGCTCCCAGATCCACCAATAACTCCACCCGCTCGCCGACCATCAGTTTCATGCGCTTGATCGGGATCGGTTTGTCCACCAGACCGCCGTCGGTCGCGATCACATAAAAAGTGCGGTTGTCGCTGAAACCGAGGTCGTAACCGCGCTCGATCTCCGCGTTCAAGATGCGCAGACGAACGAATTGGGCGGGTAGAGTGACCTGTGCGTCGAGCACACCGTTGGCGAGCAGGTAGTCGCCGTATTTGTCGTCGTCGCCTTCGAAGCTGAACTCATTGTTGCTGTAGAACCGGCGACTGGTGAAGACGAGCGGGATGTCATCGACGCCATAGGTTCGTGGCAGCGCGAGCTTTGCTTCGATGGGATCGCGGATGATGATGAGACCGCCCGCGCCATAGGTCATCTGCTTCTGCGTCGTCTCATGCGGATGCGGGTGATACCAATAGGTCGCTGCGTTGTTTTTAACGACAAACGACGAGGTCCACGAGTCGCCGGGTTTGATGGGCTGGTGCGGTCCGCCGTCCATCGCCGCGGGAAGATGCAGGCCGTGCCAGTGCACGGTGGTGACTTCATCGAGATTGTTTTTGACCCGCAAGTTCACGGCATCGCCCTGATTCAAAATGACGGTCGGCCCCCAAAACGCCGTTTTGTTGTAACCATAAGTCGCGGTGGTGGCACTCGACCAAAAGGACTTCCGATTCTTGTCGAGGCTGAGATCGATGTTTTTGCCGGTAAGCACCGGCGGTATCCACAGGTCCTGATACGGGCGCTGCTGCTCGCCCGGTCCCGTGATCGGCTGACGGCCTTTCCCTTTTCCCTTTCCCTTGCCTTTGGGGGCTTGGGCGAGACTGAGAGACGTGAGACCGATCAAGAGGGTGATCCAAAGCAGGCGGGTTTTCATGAAGTTTTGAGTCTGAGAGTTTCGAATGTCTGGCTTGGCGATCAGTTGCTTTTCTTTTTACCTTTGCCCGCCTTCGCTTTGCCTGCGCCACGAGGCGCGGCGGTCATGATCGACTCGGCAGCAGTCTTCAATCGGGCCACGTCCGCAGCCTGGGCATCGGCGAGGTTGTGCGATTCGGTGGGATCGTTTCTGACATGATACAACTCGGCACCGTCTGCTCCGATCATCAGCTTCAGTGGATCATCGAGCACGGCAAACTGGCCGCGCGATCCCGCGATCACCAGCGGGCTGCGCGGCGTCACTTTATTGGCGCGAATGGCTGGCCAGACGTTGATTCCATCCAGCGGTTTTTCACTGCCGTGCGGGATGCCCACCGCCGCCGTGAGCGTGGGCAGCAAGTCGAGTGCGGAGATCATCTGCTCGCAGCGGGAGCCCGGCGGGATGACATCGGGCCAGCGCAAGACCGCCGGCACGCGCACCCCTCCTTCGAGGAGACTTCCTTTGCCGCCCCGCAGTGCCAGTCCGCCTTCGCCCTGCACGGCGCTGACGCTCTTGGCTCCGTTATCACAGAAAAACAGCACCAGCGTGTTCTTTGTCATCCCCTCCTTCTCAAGAGCGGCAAGAACACGGCCAATGGACTGGTCCATCGCGTCAATGGCGGCCGCATAGATGTTTGAACGATCCCTGCCGCCTAGGCTCCGGTATTTCTCGATCAGCGCCTCAGGAGCCTGCACAGGATCGTGCGGTGCATTGAACGGCAGATAGAGAAACAGCGGCTTCACTCGATCGCGTTTCTGAATCACACGGATGGCTTCCGCCGCGAGCAAGTCCGTGGAGTAACCATCCTCCTTCAGTGGCACGCCATCGCGTTGCCAATCGAGTTCGCCTTCGAAGGTGTGGGCATAGTAATCGATGAAGCCGTTGCGGAATCCGTAAAAATGATCGAAGCCGCGCTTCAACGGCAAATACTCGCCACCCACGGCACCGAGATGCCATTTGCCGACGGCGAAGGTTTGATAACCGGCGGCCTGAAACGCCGAGGACATGAAATGCTCATCAAGCGGCACCCCACGGTCGCCTCCGAGCGGATTGGTGATGCCGAAGCGCGCAGGCGACCGGCCTGTCATCATCGCCGTGCGCGTCGGGCTGCATACCGGATGCACATAGAAGCGCTCGAGCTTCATCCCCTCTGCGGCCAGACGATCAATATTCGATGTCTGGATCTTGCTACCATGATAACCGACGTCATTCCATCCCATGTCATCGGAGACAATGATCACGACGTTCGGCTGCGACGATGCCTGCGCGAGGTCGGCCGTGAGCAGGCTTGCGAGCGCGAGGAGGAGGGATGTTCTCACGAGAGAGGGATCGAGGTAGTTACTTTGCCGCAGCGAGAGTTACAGGTTCCAGTGGGCAACCGACGATCAGTTTACCCGGCGCATTAGCGAACTTCAGGGGGCTCTCGGCACTGCCACTGAGGCGGGCGATATGTGCTGAGAGATCCTTCAATGTCTCGGCGCTGTAGCCTGGGTAGGTTTTAACAATGGTGCCGCCAGGTGCGACAAGTGTGGTGTAAACGGCGCGTTCGGCACCGTAGGCACGAATGAGAGCGCAGTCGGGGTCGGCGATGATGGCGAAGCGAGTGCCAACGGTCTTTGCCCAAGCTTTGGCAGTGGTTGAATCCGCATTGATGACGCCGACGACGCTGCATGCATCGCCATACGCTTCTTGAACCCGGGCCAGGAACGGTGCGGCATCGCGGGCGCAGGGGCATTCGCGTTCGATGAAGTAGAGGATGAGAGGCTTTTTAGTGGTGAGCGAGGCGAGGCTGAGAGGATTGCCAGTAAGGTCAGTTTTTGAGAAGGAAGGCGCGGGTGTTTGGGCCTGACGCTCCACTTTGCTGATCATGGCGGGTGTCAGCGGATGCTCCATGCCTTCACGGAACTGAATGACGCCAGCGCTGTTGCGTTTGAGCGAGGAAGGAGTGCGCGACACGAGGAACTGGCCCATGAGGCCGGCATCCTCATGATTGGCCATGTGGCAGTGATACATGAAGGGATCGGTGTCACTGGCATAGTCCTCAAATTTTGCGAGGAAGGTCACGGACGCACCGGAGGGCGAGTAAAAGGTGTCTTTCCAACCCTGCTCAAAGGTGGGGACGGCACCATCGCTGCGTGAAATGATTTTGAACTGCACATCGTGGATGTGAAACGTGTGGCCGAACACACGGTCATTCGTGACAGTCCACTCTTCGACATCGCCGAGCTTCACGACTTGGTTCGTCGTGTTCATGTCGAAAGACTTGCCATCGAAGACGAATGACTCGCCGCCTCCAGCGCCCCCACGCTGTTTGCTGATTCGCACGGTGCGTCGATTTTTCACTTCAGAGCTGGTCCAGAAGCGATTGCGGGTCAGAACTTCAGGCACTTTCGTGATTCGCTGGGCCTTGGGTGCAGTCACGTTGATGTGGAGCATGCCAAAATCGAGATTGTTGAGCAGGCTGCCATTCGGGGCGCGAACTCCAGGTTCGGAACCTGGGAAGCCAAACTCCAAGCCGGAGTTGTAAGCAACGAGATCGAGTGATGATCCCTGTTTATCATTACTCAAATCCACCAATACCTCGACACGCTCACCAACCATCAGCTTGACCCGCGTGACTTGAATGGGTTTGTCCACGAGTCCGCCATCGGTGGCGATGACATAGAAAGGGCGGTTGTCGCTAAGGCCGAAGTAGTAGCCACGCTCGATCTCGGCATTCAAGATGCGCAGACGCACGAGTTGAGCGGGAAGATTGACCTGGGCATCAAGCGTGCCGTTGGTGAGCAGGTAGTCGCCGTATTTGTCGTTGTCGCCCTCGAAGCTGAACTGGTCATCAGCGTAGAAACGGCGGCTGGTGAAGACGAGCGGGATGTCATCGACGCCGTAGGTGCGTGGCAGGCCGAGTTTGGATTCGATGGGATCGCGGATGATGATCAAACCGCCTGCGCCATAGTTCATCTGCTTTTGAGTCAGCTCATGCGGATGCGGGTGATACCAGTAAGTCGCTGCGTTGTTTTTGACGACGAACGAGGAGGTCCACGAACCTCCGGGCTGGATGAGCTGATGCGGCCCACCATCCATCGCTGCGGGCAGATGCAAGCCGTGCCAGTGTACGGTGGTGACTTCGTCGAGGTTGTTTTTCACGCGCAACTGCACGGCCTCGCCCTGATTGAGAAACACAGTCGGGCCCCAGAATTGGGCGTCGTTGTAACCGTAGGTTGCCGTTGTTGCTCCAGCCCAGAAGGATTTCTTGGTTTTGTTCAGGCTGAGGTCGATGGCTTTGCCGCTGATCACGGGCGGAATCCACAGGTTCTGATAAGGCCGCACCTTGCCTGATGAGGCCCCTGGAGCTTCGCGTCGCCCCTTGCCTTTCGGAGCCTGAGCGAATGCGAAAGTCGATATGCCAAGCAGCACCGCGATCTGAAGAGAGAGATGTTTCATGAGACGGACGACTTTCAAAGTGTTCAAGGCTGCGGCTTTTGTCCGGGGCGCATCGGTCCCTTCCCCTTTCCTTTGCCGGGGCCGCCCTTTCCAGGGCCACCTTTGCCAGGAGGTCCGGCAACCTGCGCCGTGACGATGGGAAGCCCTTTTTTCAATTCATCGAGCTTCGCGGTGAGCACACGGGCGCGTTCGGCTTCCTTGGCGTAAAGATCATTCGTCTCGGCGATGTCCTTGCCCAAGTTGAAGAGCGACAGCGTGCCAGCGTTCCATTCAATGAGCTTCCAGTCGCCATCGATCATCGCGATCTCACTCGTGGCGATGAGGAAGGGCGGCCGCTCGATGCGTTGTGCCTGGGCAATGGCCGGCCATTGATTGCTGCCGTCGATTTTCGCGTCACGCGGCATCGGCACACCCGCGGCGGCACTGAGGGTGGGAAATAGATCCTGCACGCATACCGGTTGCGTCAGCGCTGCTCCGGCGGGTATTTTTCCAGGCCAGCGAATCAGCGCTGGCGTGTGAACGCCGCCTTCATAGAGGCCGAATTTGCCACCGCTGAAGGGGGCGTTGCTGCCGCCTTCACGTGCTGATCCGCCGTTGTCTGAAAAGAATACGACCAGTGTGTTCTCGCGGATTTTTGCCACATCTAAGGCCGCCAACATGCGCCCGATGCCGATGTCCATCGCTTCCACGACGGCGGTGTAGAGACCATTCGCGCCCTTGTGCTTCGCGAGCAGCTCAGGCGGTGCGCTGAGTGGCACATGTGGCGAGTTGAGCGAGACCTGAAGGTAAAACGGTTTCGCTTTATCGCGCGACTCGATCTGCTTCACAGCTTCGTCAGCGAAAAGATAAGTCGAGTAACCTTCTTCCTGAATGGATTTGCCATCACGCTGCCAGTCGAGACGCCCGCCTTTGCCAGTGTGCTGGTAATAGTCGATCTCGGAGCTCAGAAAGCCGTAGTAGTGGTCGAAGCCAGCGGTTTGCGGATGCGTGGCCTGCCCGACATGCCATTTGCCGATGAGCGAGGTGCGATAGCCAGCTGATTTGAACGATGAAGCGATCGTTGGCACACCCGCAGGCATGCCTGGCTCCGCACCTTGCAGTGCGGAGATGACGTTGTAGCGGCGTGGCATCTGCCCCGTGAGCAGTGCGACGCGTGTGGGGCTGCATGTGGGATAAACATAGAAGCGCTGCAACTCAGCGCCCTCTTTGGCCAGACGATCAAGATTTGGCGTGACCATCGCCTTGTTGTGAAAGCCCACCCCCGCCCAGCCGAGATCATCTGCGACGATGACGAGAACGTTGGGCCGTGAAGCCGTCTGCGCCGAACATGTGAGCGCGGTGAATAGACCGAAGATCAGAATGCGGGAGAGGCGCATGCTCATTTAATTGCTGGTGGTGGACCGCCTTTGGGAGGGCCTTTACCCTTGCCCTTCGCTGCTCCAGGTCCGCCTTTGCGTCCGCCGGATTGTTGCGTCGCATCGCACACATCCACATCACCGAGTGCGGCGGTGCCGAGTGCGCCTTTGAAGCCTGCCACGAAATAGGGCCAGGCATTGCTGGCGTGATAATGATAACCAAGGCCGTCGTGATCATGGCCATTGATCGCATCCAGATTTTTCGGCGCCTTGCCTTCGGCTTCTGTGGGGCCGCGCACGGGGTATCCATCCAGCGCAAAACCGACGACCTTGCCTGACTTGTCATCGTTCATCACTGCTGGTGAACGATGGTAGTGATACTCGTGCCCGAAACCCGTGTGGCCTCCGTTTGGATCGAGCGGCGCGATATTTTGATACGCGGTGATGCGATGCACCGGCTCCGGCGGGAAAAAGCGCACACCATTGGTACCGATGCCAACACCCGAGCGTGGTGAAAAGCTGGCCTGCCGCAGCATCGTGAGCTGAGGCAGTGCTTTGGGGTTCTTCGGCAGGAAGATCGTAACGATCTGCTCCACGGGCTGCAGTTCGATGATGGAATTTGTCACGCCATCTTTCTTCGCCTGCTCAAAGGTCCAGCCCGCAAGCTCCTGACGTGCCACCTTGTCGAACTCGGTGCGATCCTTGGTGCGGTGCACGGTGCCGTCCGCGTCATACATGTCCCAACCGGCCTTGTTGAGGATGTTCAGATACTCGATGTCCACGCGATAGAGCTTCTTGTTGATCGCATCCTCCCAGTAGCCACCGACATCCTTGATTGTCTTCGGTGCCCACGGCCCCATCGGATGATCATTCGGCAGTGAACGCACCACGATTTTGTAAACCGTGGCCTTCGAGCCATCGCTCAACGTGCCCACCATCTCGGTGATGGGTTTCACCAGTGCGCGTTTGTCGAACAAGGCGGGCAGATCCACCTCCTGCGCCTGCAACAATGTTGAAGCTGGCGATGAGAGTAGAACGAGGAATGGTAGTGATCGAAGCATGCGCTGTGAAATGTTAGTGTGGCCGTCTGGTTGCGGAAATAATCGGGTTTGATGGGAAGCGTGAACAAACCGCTATTTGCTTTTCCCCTTCGGTTTTCCTTTGCCACCACCGGGAGGACGCTCCTTGCCGGAGCCAGCGAGAACCTTGGGATCAGGGCTGGGTTTATCACGGGAAGCGGGTACGGCGGCACCGCCACGAACTGCCAGCGTTAGCTGTGGCTCGGTTTTGTCGGCGTAGGTGACTAGGCCAGTGGTGAAATCGACATACCATGCCCGCTCAGGGCGATTGATCTGCGTGGTGGAGGACCAGTAGGCGGTGGATTCGGCTCGTGGGAAAAGTTGGCGGTCTAGCGAGGGCTGCACGAGGCGGTCGTCACTCAGTGAGCGGAGTTCTTTGATGTTTGGCAGCCGCCAGCCCTTCTGCCCGGCCAGAGAGAGGCTATCGCATTGTTTGAGAGCCTCATCCCAAGTCATGCGCTGTGTGGCACCGAACTTTTGCCAGATTAATCCAGTGCGCTCATCAGTCACAGTGCCATTGCCATTGTCATGCAGACGAGGGCCTGCGCCGAACACCGAACTGCCGCGCACGCAACGTACGTGAACGGGCCGTTCACCGCCTGCGCTGATGGTCTCCGTCTTTGCATGGGCACCGATGCCACCGCCGGTGTTCACGAGCCAGACACGCGCGGCATCGTCGGCTCGCGTCGAGTCCGTCCACCAGTAGCGAGCCTCGGATTGT
>CANIZT010000046.1 GCA_947471905.1 Verrucomicrobiaceae bacterium | reverse complement strand
CACGAAGGCAGCGGCGAAGTCGTCAAATTGAGCGGCAGAAACCTCGTCTTTGGCGATGTGGCGATGGCGAAGATGTATGAAGGCAATCCTGCGGTGCAGGTGCATGGTCCAGGCTGGAGTAAAATCATCATTGGCGAGGACAAGATCGAGAACTGGAAGGACTATCTTGACGTTATGGTCGCTTCCATCAGCGACAATGGCGGACGCTCTTGCATCAATGCCTCGGCTGTCATCGTGCCGAAGTATGGCAAAGAAATCGCCACCGCTCTCGCCGAACGCCTCGGTCCGGTGATGCCGACGACTTCCGAAGACGAAAACGCTCGTCTAGCCGGCTTTGCGAACGTGAAAATGGCCGACTACATCGACAGTGCCATCGATAATGACCTGCAAACACCCGGCGCCGAAGATGTGACTGCGCAGTTCCGCAATGGTCCGCGCAAAACCGAGTTCCAGGGCGGCACCTTCCTGCGCCCGACGATCATCTGGTGCTCCGACAACAAGCACCCGCTCGCCAACCGCGAATTTCTCTGCCCCTACGCCAGCGTGCTCGAAGTGCCGCAGGGCGAGGTGCTCGGACGCATCGGCTACTCGCTCATTGTTACCGCCATCACGCAGGACGCGAACTTCATCAACGACCTGCTCGAATGCGGCGACATCGACCGCCTCAACATCGGGCCCATCAGCACGATGAAGATCAGTTGGGATCAGCCGCATGAAGGCAACATGTTCGAGTTCCTCTACAAGCGCCGTTCGATTGACTGTGCGTGAGGTTGCTTCGTTCCGCCTGTAGAGGTGGGACTACCAAACAAACTGCATGTCCCTCGCCCCCTTCGATCACCAACCGCGCACGCGCCTGATCTATGGCAATGGCTCGCTTGCGCGCATTGGTGACCTGGCTCGCGACCTCGGCGGCACGCGTGCGCTGCTGGTGAGTGACCCCGGTATTTTGAAAGCGGGCTATGTGGTGCGTGCGGTCAGTTTTCTCGTCGGCGCAGGTCTGGAGACCCGCGTGTTCGGCGAAGTACGCGAGAATCCCAGCACCGAGGATGTGGACCGCTGCGTGGCTGTGGCCCGTGAGTTCAAAGCTGACATCATCATCGGTCTCGGTGGCGGCAGCAGCATGGACACGGCAAAGGGCTGCAACTTCATCCTCACCAACGGCGGCCGCATTCACGACTACTGGGGCGTGGGCAAGGCCACAAAACCCATGCTGCCGCTCATTGCGATCCCAACCACCTCCGGCACCGGCAGCGAGTGCCAGAGCTTCGCGCTCATCTCCGATGCCGAAACGCATGTCAAAATGGCCTGTGGCGATCCCAAAGCCGCCGCTAAAGTCGCCATCCTCGATCCTGAACTCACGGTGTCACAACCGCGGCGTGTGACGGTCTGCACCGGCATTGATGCACTCTCGCATGCGCTCGAAACCGCCGCCACCAACAAGCGTAACGCCTTTTCATCGCTCTACTCACGTGAGGGCTTCCGTTTGTGCCACAGCGGTTTCAGCCGCGTGCTGCGTGAACCCAAGGATCTCGAAGCACGTGGCATGATGCTGCTCGGTGCAGCCTATGCTGGCATCGCCATCGAGAACAGCATGCTCGGCGCCGCGCATTCGTGCGCAAACCCTCTAACGGCCAAGTTTCACGTCGTCCATGGCGAAGCAGTGGGTGTGATGCTGCCGCATGTCATCCGCTTCAATGCCCAACTACCCGAAATCGCCGCCGTTTATGAAAGCTACTTCGACGGTGATCTCGCTGACCGCGTGAGTGAACTGCTCTGGGAAGCCCGCATGCCACGCCAAATCTCTGAGTATGGAGTGAAGGAGGAACATCTCCGCGATCTCGCCGAAATGGCCGCCAAGCAGTGGACTGCGCAGTTCAATCCACGTGTGCCGAGTGTCGAAGATTTTGTGGAGCTGTACCGCGCGGCATTGTGAGGAACCCGGCGGAAGTTGGATTTGCGTCGCCCGCTATGGCCACATACGGCAGATGAGGAGGATTGGACGAGTTTCAACTGACCGCCGTTACTTCCGATCCAGCTTCTCCTGGTCCAGCGACTTCTTGATGGCGTCGTTAAAGTTCTTTTGAAGTTCCTCCGAACTCAGCGCGGCATCTACGGTCTTTTGCTGCGAATACTCGCCGCCCTCCCAGCGCAGGTTGCGGATGGCTCTCGCTCCCTGCCAGGCTTTGGCGTCCACTTGTACCTTCTGTCCATTTTTCACCACGTAACCGTGCGGACTGATGCTGAACTCGGTGACGGTCTGCCAATTGGCGAGCGGGGTAGTAAGTTTCGGATCGGCAGCAAAGAGTTCGCTCAGTTTTACCGATACGGTTTGCCAATCCGGCGAACCTTTCAGCGTTTTTACCGTCGTGTAGTCCACTGCTGGCTTGCCGGGATTCATGGCACCCCACGCGTTGCAGTTAAAGGTGAGCACGAGTTGGTTGCCGGTCTGGCACTTGACTTCAAAGTGTAGCGTTGCGCCGTCTGGCCCGCGCCATTTAGCGTCTTTCAGCTTGCGAGTCGTGGCCGTCCACAACGGCGGATGCCCCCAGTTCAGCAGATACCAGTCGTGCCAGCCGCGCGCGCCGTCGTCGATCAACCGCTCGGGTTTGTCCGTGGCCTTGACCTTGGCGGCTTGCAACTGCGCGGGTCCGGCCGAGAGCACACGTGAGCTGATGGCAAAAGTGGCGCTGCTCTGCTGTCCCGCTTTCTGCGGTCCGGTCCCGTATGGCGCCGGAGTTTCATAGACGACATTGGCATAGGCGAAGATCGGTTGCTCAAGATTCATCACCGGGCAGGCGGCGTTCCATTGCTTGCCTGTCTTGACCGCGCTCGCATCGCGCCAGAAGCGCGTCAGTGCATGTGGGTCGAGCGAGTAGTAAATGTCCACGCGCTGCACGGGCCGCGAGTCGTCGGGCGTGACGGTGATGCGCGGGACGCCGTCGGCCGTTTTCAGCTCCAGCGCGATCTTCGGCGTCTGCGGCATTTTGAAATCCGCGCCTTTCAAGTGCTGCTCAAACCACAGGTATTCCGTGATGGCGTGCTCGTCCGTGTGGCGGTGATTCAGGTGCGGAGCAATGCTGAAGCGCAGGCGATCATCGGGCACGTTGCGCCAGTTCCACGCCATGTTGTCGATGTGCGCGTGGAAGTCGTTGGTGGGCGACAGCCATAGTACCGGGCAGGTGATGAGCGGGATGTAGGCATTGTCAGAAACGCACGCCAGTTCCATGTCCGTGCGCTTCGTTCTGCTGCCGCCGGGCACCACTTCATCGCTTTCCAGCAGATCGCCCGAGCCGCCGCATGACGGCACGGCTGCTTTGATGCGTTTGTCGATTCCCGCGAGATTGGTCGTGAGCTTGCCGCCCATGGAATGCCCGTGCGCACCGATCCTCATCGCGTCCACTTCCGGTTGCTGCTCCAGGAAGGTGATGGCGCGGCGTGCCGCCATCAGCACGAGAAACCAATTGCTGTTCCGCGGTGACTCGACCGTATCAAGTGTGAATTCATCCGGCGTGAGCGCGCCTGCGAAATGGTTCGCCTTGTTGCGTTGCGGCGGATGCGTGGCGTCGAGTTTGCCCCAGTCGGTCTGCGGACCGCTCCAGGTCTCCTGACCGAGACTCATCTTATTGCCACCCCAGTTGAGCGAGAGGCTGGCATACCCGCGCTTGGCGTAAGTCACCACGCTGTTGAGCGAGGCCGACTGTCCGCCGCCGTGCATCTCGAGAATGGCGGGCAGTTTCGTTGCTCCTTTCGGAAAGGCGTAGAAGGCAGCGACGCGCGAGGGCGCTCCTTTGAAAACGCCGACCTGGTAGCGGACAATTCGGCAGACCACTCCATCCTGCTCCCACTCCTTGAGGACCTCTGCTTCGAGCGGTGTGGTCTTGTCGAGATCCGCATAGCCCTCCCAGAGTTGATTCAAAGTCTGCGGAATGCCCGGCGTTTGGGCGGACGCTTCGAACCATGGCAACATGGACGTAGCTCCAGTGGCGTAGAGGAAATGGCGGCGGGTGATGGTGTATTGCATGATTGATCTCGATCTTAATGGCTTCGGTGGTGGGGAATGGCTATGCATTTACGTTGACCACAATTGTATGCCCTATGATTTTGGTCTCCCACACAGAGACCAAAGGAAGAGACGGTTGCCTTTACAAATCAACGCGCAGCAAGGTCATTCCATTTGGTATTTTCACGGAAATGGAAAGCTATTCCGACATGACTGCGGCGGATCTCAACCCGGATGCCCTGGCAAGACTCGAAGCGAAGCTCATGGCCGACCTCGATTTGGTGCAGAAGGTGCGGGCCTTGCTGAAGGAGCATCAGATGACGCCTGCCTCTGTTTTCTTCGTTATCTCCTGTTGGAATCTGGATTCATGCTTTTAAGAGACACTGTGACTCCCACCGAACATCTCGATCAACTGCTGGCTCGTCCTGAGCCGCTGCTGGCACTGGCACCGATGCAGGATGTGACGGACTTGGCTTTCTGGCGGCTCATGACACGCTATGGCGGTGCGGATGTGTATTACACCGAGTACTTTCGCGTGCATCCTGACTCGCATCTCGACAAGCCGATCCTCGCCTCTCTGATTCACAATCCCACGGGCAAACCGGCCATCGCGCAGATGATCGGGAATGACATTCCATCTCTCGTCCGCAGCGCCAAGGAGCTACAGCAGCATGCGATTGCAGCCGTCGATCTGAACCTCGGCTGCCCCGCGCCCATCGTTTATAAAAAATGCGCAGGTGGCGGACTGCTGCGAGATGTGCCGCGCATCGACGGCATCCTCGGCGCTTTGCGCGATGCGGTGACGGTGAAGTTCACCGTGAAGACCCGACTCGGCTTCGATGACACCGAGACCATCGACGCGCTAGTGCCGTTGTTTGCGAAGCATGGTGTTGATCTCGTCACGATTCATGGCCGCACGGTCACGCAAATGTATCGCGATGGTGTGCGCTACGATGTGATCGGCTCCGCCGCCGCCAAACTCCACTGCCCCGTGCTTGCCAACGGCAACATCGGCTCCCACCTTGATGCGGAAGCCGTCACACGAACGACGGGGGTGCGGGGACACATGCTCGGTCGCGGTGCCATCCGCAATCCATGGCTGTTTGATCAAATCCGTCAGCATGTTCGGGGTGAAGCCGTCTTCCAGCCAACGACAGCCGATCGACTGGCATACGTCGAAGAATTGTATGAAACCGTGACGATGCCGAACACCCGCGAGATCGATCAAGTGAACCGCCTCAAAAAGCATCTGAACTTTTTCAGTGCTGGGTTGAGCGATGCTGAAGGCTTTTTAAGCGTCATGAGGCGTTGCACCACAAGGGCCGGGCTGCGGGAAGTTTGCACACGGTTTTTTTAGCCAAGTTCGAAACAGGTCGAGGTGTCACAACTTTTTCACCACAAAAAACCCGCCAGACCTCACGGCCTGACGGGTGTGAATCAAATGAGCGCCGCTGAAACTACTTCTGCTTCACCTTGAAGCTGCGGAACACCACCGGATCGCTGTGGCCGGCGAAGCCGATGTAGCCTTTGGTGTGGTCGAGGCCCTTCGGCGGGTGGGCGATCTGGCTGCGGTCGAAGGTGCTGATGTCCACATCGAGGATCTTGGTGCCGTTGAGCGTGACCTTGATCTTCTGGCCCTCGACTTCGATCTCCTGGAAGTTCCACTCACCCACGGGACGCAGGTAGCCGTGCTTGGCACCGACGCAGTGGTAGAGCGAGCCGTGATACTGGTAGGGTTCGAGGCCCTTCTTGCCCGCAGCGGCCTGCTTCTCGTTGTAGCCGTCGCTGTCGATGACCTGGAGTTCCAGACCATCGGAGGCGGAATGACCACCGAGCGGCGTGCGCAGTGCGATGCCGTTGTTGCCGGCCTTGGGCAGCTTGAACTCGACACGGATGATGCCGTTCTCGAACTCGTCCTTGGTCAGCAGATCGCCGCCTTTGCCGGGCTTGCAGGTGATGGCACCGTCCACGACCTCATAGCTCTCCACCGCGCCCTGCCAGTTGCTCAGGTCCTTGCCGTTCACGTATTCGGTGAAGCCTTCTTCGCCGCGCTTGGCGAGTTCCTGATTTGCTTCGTCAGCAGGAATTTCGCGAATGAACACATTTTTCCAGCGGATTTCGCTGCCATGGGTTTGGAGCTGGATCGGGCCTTTGGCAAAGGCGGGATCCACCATCCAACCGTTGGGAGCCTTGGCCTCCTCCGCCTTCGGCGCGACCTTGCCATAGGCCTGGTAGCCCGCCTTGCGGTTAGCGAAGAAATTTTCCAGCACCGCATTCTTCACCACGACTTCGCCATTGAACGTCACCGTCGCACGCTCGCCAATCATCCTGATATGAAAGGTGTTCCATTCGCCCAGAGGCTTGTCCATGAGCTTGAGGGGATTCTTGCCTTCCGGATTCTTGTTGTTCCAAAGACCGCCGGAGCCGAAGGGCTTGCCCAGCGCGACGGCTTTTTCGTCCTTCTCCGTGAAATCCCAGATCTGCACCTGCGGAATGCCGCGCAGGTAGATGCCGCTGTCGCCGAGCGGCAGCATCTTGTAATCGACCATCAGCTCGAAGTCGCCGTAGTCCTTGTCGGTGGTGAGGTACAAACCTTTGCCGTCATTGACGAGCTGGCCGTCCTCCACCTTCCAGTGCGCATTGAGGTGATCGCCCTTGTCATTGCCCTTGGCGTCGGTCAAACCACCGTCGATGGACTTCTTCTTGTAAGCGGCCTGCTCCTCCGGCGTCATCTTCCCCAGGTCGGTGGGATCCTGCGTGCCCCAGCCATACCAGCCGGAGGAGATGTCCTTGCCGTTGAACAAAGCGGTGAAACCTTCCGGCGGCGTGTTGTCCGCGGCTCCGGCCAGCGTGGCCGCAGCGAGCATCAGAGTAAGAGAGAGTGTGTGTTTCATGGTTGAATGAGAGGCACAGGAGTCGCCCGCCACACCACGCATCTTTCAGGCAGATCGCCTGCGCCTGACTTTCTGCTCGACACCTGCGGAGAAACGGGGACGATTCGCCCGCCATGAAATCGCTCCTCTGCATTCTGATCCTCTGCGCTGGTTTGTCCGGCCTACTCGCCCAAGCCCCGGTCGCCGATGAAGCCGCCGCCGGAGCCAAGGCACTGATGCAGCGGCTCTTTGCGCAAAACACCACCGAGGCGGAACTGCTCACACTCGCCAAAGAAGCCAACAAAGCTGGCGTGCCGCGACAGGCCATCATCGAGGCCAAACTCGTCTGGGGGCTGCGCCATCAGGACACGCCCTTCCTCGTGAAGATCCTGCCCGAGGTAGAAATCCTCGCCGCCAACTTCGATTCCGCCAGCGCCGCCGCCATTCCCACCGCAGAAGCCGCGAAGGCCTTCATCGCCTATATCAAAGCGCTCAAAGCCGCCGACGCCAATGACGCCGCCGCCTTCAAACAAAACATCCTCGAAGCCATCTGGCTCAATCCCCAGCAAACGCCCGTCTTCGTCCAGTCCATCGAGAAATTCCGCCGCGAATCGAAGATGGTTAGTCTCGTGGTCGATCTCAAACTGCCGCTCACCAATTCCATGGGCGAGGCCACCACGCTGCACGATCAGCTCGGCGGCAAGAAGGCTCTGCTGCTCGACTTCTGGGCCTCCTGGTGCGGCCCGTGCATGAACCTCATGCCCGCGCTCAAGAAAAAGGCGCAGACGCTGGCCGCCTTCGACATCGTTGTCGCCGCCGTGAACAAGGACGATCCCAAGGACAACGAAACCGCCGAGTCCATCGCTGAACGCATTCGCAAGGAGCAGAACGCCACCCTACCCTGGCTCGTCGAACCTGCTGAACGTCCTTACACCAAGGCCTTCGAACTCGACTCCATCCCGCGCATGGTTTTGCTTTCTCCCGAAGGTAAAGTCCTCTTCAACGGCCATCCCGAAGATCCCTCGCTCTGGGTGGCGCTCAAGAAAATCAATCCGGCCATTCAAGCGCCCTGATCGGATTTCGCAGTTCCAAGTTTAAAGTTACAGGTTTCAAGTTGGCATTCTCAGGCAGCTTGAAACTTTAAACCTGAAACTTGGAACTAACCGACGAGCGGAGGCTGGAAGTTCAGCAACTCGATCTCCACCGCATGCTTCCGCTCCGGCAGCAGCTCCACCACGCTGATGCTGCCATACTCGATGTTGAAATGCGCCATGCGTGCGAGCGGCCAGTCGAGCAGCAGGGCGATCATCACGCGAATGATGCCGCCGTGGCAAAACACTGCCACCTTTTGATGCGGATGCGCGTTCACGATGCGCAGCAGGCACTCGCGCACGCGTGCGGTGAAGCCGTGAACGCTTTCGCCATTGGCAATGCCGTCGCTCTCCATGATCTCCAGCCAGTCAAACGCGCTCACGCCAAACTTTGACTGCACCTCGTCCCAGCGATGCCCGGTCCAGTCGCCGAAGTCAATTTCACGCAGCCCGTCCATGAGTTCCGGCTCCATGCCGCGCTGTTTTGCGGAAGGTGCCAGTGTCTGCTGCACGCGCAGCATCGGGCTCGCATAGATCTTGTCGATCTTCGTGTCCTTCAGCCACGCCGCCACCGCCTCGCCGTGTTTCACGCCCAACGGCGAGAGCGCCATGTCGATGCGCGATCCGCCAAAGACCTTGTGATACTTCTCCTCCACCTCGCCATGGCGGATGAAATAGAGCTGGGTGGGATGATTCGGCAGGTGGGCTTTCACTACCTGTCTATGAAACAGGCCGTTGCGTGGCGCAAGCCGTGGCTGCGATTACGCAATCTTCCACGCCTCACGCATGGGCCGTAGCAGCATCTGATTGGCCTGTTCGTCGCCATCGAAGCGCTCGGCCTTCGGATCGAACTTCAGCGGGCGCTTCAGCACCGCTGAAATGGCACCGATGTGACAGGTCGTAGCGGCACGCTGGGCGATCTCTGCCATAGCGGCGGTGCGGCCACGGGAAAGCACGGCGTCGATGAAGTTGCGGTGATGATGCTTCGATTCGTAGAGCTTCACATCGTTGTCCTTGAGCTTCACACGCAGGATGTCGTCGGAGCTGGCCTTGAGCACTTCCGACTCGCTGAAGATCCAGCCTTCGCTGCCGATGAACTTCGTGCCCCACTTGGTTTTATCATCTGTGCTGAGCATGACCACGCGCACGCCGTTGGCGTAGTGGTATTCGATGCGGAAGCTCTCGGCGGCATCGTAGATGCCTGCGTCGCGTCGCTTCACCTCGGTAGCGCTGACTTCGGTCGGCGTCGTTTCATCCATGCCCGCGCCCCATTGCGCCACATCCAGGAAGTGCGCGCCCCAGTCGGTGATGTAGCCGGGGGCGTATTCTTCGATCCAGCGGAAGTTAAAATGGCAACGTGCCGCCGTGTACGGCTTCTCCGCCGCCGGGCCGAGCCACATGGCATAATCGAAGTGCGCAGGCACGGGCTGCGTCGCTTCCAAACCGGTGACACCGCCTCGAATGGCAAACTTGCCCGGCACGCCGATCTCGATCTCCTTCAAGTCGCCGATGTAGCCGTTGCGCACGCGCTCGCAGGCCATGCGCACTTTCATGCCGGAGCGCCGCCAGGTGCCGCATTGCAGCACGCGCTTGTTTTCTTCCACTGCTCGGCAGATGGCGCGGCCCTCGACGATGCTGGCACCCAACGGCTTCTCGGAATACAAATCCTTGCCCGCCTTCGCGGCGGCAATGGCCACATTCGAGTGCCAGTGGTCCGGAGTGGCATTCATGATCGCATCCACATCGCTGCGGCCCAGCACCTCGCGAAAATCGCGATACACATCGCCCTTCGACAATCCCGCGAGCTTCGCCGCTGCCTCGGCATGCTGGGAGTCCACATCGCACACGGCGACGATTTGCACACGCTCATCGCCCATCAGCGCTTTGAGATTGCTCGTGCCCTGACCACCGACACCGATGCAGGCGAGGCGCACTTTCCCATTCGGCGATACCGCACCCGCACGGCCCAGCGTGGCGGCGGAAACGATGAAAGGAACAGCGGTTTGAAGAAACTGGCGACGATTCGGCGAGGCAGGCGTGTGCATGGGAAAGAAACGCAGATCGGTTCCGATATTGATCACGCTCGAACTCACGCCACTCACTCATGGACTCCACACCCCTGCCCCGCCGTCGTGACTTTCTCCAAACCGCCGGTCTGGGCCTCCTTAGCTGGCCCGTGATGCAGTCCTTCTTCGGCAGCACGAGCACCGCGCTGGCTCAAACCGCTGCCGCAGCTCCAGCGCTCGCTGTTACAGCCTTGAACCGTTTCCCGCGCATGATGCAGGACTGGCTGGTGGCCGAAGTCCGTGCCGCCGAGCAACGTGGCAATGCCCGGCGTGACGCTTTGAAGACGAAAGCGGATGCCGAGGCTTACGTGAAGTCGGTTCAAGAGCGCATCCGTCAGTGCTTCGGCCCATTGCCGGAAAAAACGCCGTTGAACGCCAAGGTCACGAAGACCTTGGAGCGCGATGGCTACCGCATCGAGAACATCGTGTTCGAAAGCCGACCGAATTACATGGTCACGGGCAATCTCTACCTGCCCACAAAGCGCAAAGGCCGCGTTCCAGGCGTGATCGGCGTCTGCGGCCATTCGCTCAATGGCAAGGCGGCGGAGGCCTACCAAAGCTTCGCGCAAGGACTCGCTCGGCAAGGCCAAGCCTGCTTCATCATTGATCCGGTCGGCCAAGGCGAGCGCTTTCAGTATTTGAATGAGAAACTCGGCTCCCGCCTCGGTGGAGGAACGACGGAGCACAATCAGATGGGCGCGCCGCAGGCGCTCATTGGCGAATTTCTCGGTACCTGGTTCGTGTGGGATGCGATGCGGGCGCTCGATTACCTGCTTACGCGCCAAGAAATCGACCCGCAGCACCTCGGCATCACCGGCAACTCCGGCGGCGGCACGCAAACCACCTGGCTCTGCGGCATGGAACCGCGTTTCACGATGGGAGCGCCGTCGTGCTTCGTCACCACCTTCCGACGTGATGCGGAGAACGAGCTGCCACAAGACATGGAGCAGTGCCCGCCGCGTGTTTTGGCCCACGATCTCGATCACTGCGACTTCCTAGCCGCCATGGCACCGAAGCCGGTCATCATCATGGCGCAGGAGAAGGATTACTTCGACGCCCGTGGCTCCGCCGAGACCTATGAACGTCTCAAGAAGCTCTACACGCTGCTCGGCAAGCCGGAGAACATCCAGCTCCATGTCGGTCCAGATCCGCACGGCTACACGCAGTCGAACCGCGAGGCGATGTATCGCTTCTTTGGCAAAGTCACTGGCATTCCCGCCGCAGCCGCAGAACCCGCGATCACTGTGGAGAAAGACGAGGACCTGCTCTGCACACCACGCGGACAGGTTGCGGAAGCAGGTTCGCGAACGCTCATGGCCTTCACACGGGAAAAAGCCGACGATCTGGCCGCCAAGCGCAAGCATCTGAGCGGCGAAGCTTTGCAAAAAGCCGTGCGTGAGGTCATGAAGCTGCCTGCACTCGCAGATTCGCCTCCGGATTACCGCATCCTTCGCGGTGTCGGCTCGCGCAAGTATCCCGCCAAAGGCTACTGCACCTACGCGGTCGAGACGGAGCCGCTGATTCACGCCTTGGTCACTCGTTTGAGCGATGAGGCACTCACCTCGCGCCTGCCACGCGGCCAGAGCAAAGCGGTGCTCTATATCTCGCATCGCTCGGCCGATGAAGAACTGCGCAGCGATCCCTTCGTGAAGGAACTCATCGCTTCCGCGCCCGACGCGGCCTTCTATGCCTGCGATGTGCGAGGCATTGGCGACTCGCAGCCCGACACCTGCGGTGCGAATCAATTCAACGGCCGCTACGGCAGCCACTACTTCTACGCCGCCTACAGCCAGATGCTCGACCGCCCGCTGCTTGGCCAACGCACCTTCGATGTGCTGCGCGTCATCCAGCTTCTCAAAGCGGCTGGACACACCGAGATCCATCTCGCCGGTCAGGGCTGGGGCGCACTGCCCGCCGCGTTTGCTGCGGTGCTCAGCAGTGAGGCCAAACAGGTCACGCTGAAGCATGCGCTGACCTCTTTCCATGATCTCGCGACTCACGATGACCAGCAATGGCCGAACGCTTTCATGCTACCGCAGGTGCTGCATCATTTTGATCTTCCCGATTGCTACCAAGCACTCCAGAATCAGAAACTTCAGCTCATCGAGCCCTGGACCGCCGCCGATGGCATGAAATGACTTTCAACCAACACACACCATGCAAACACAGCTCAAGATCAAGCTCTCCCTCTTCATGTTCCTCCAGTATTTCATCTGGAGCAGTTGGTACATGACGCTCGGCAGCTACCTCGGCACCCTGAACTTCAGCGGCACCGAGATCGGTGCCTCGTATGGCGCTTTCGCATGGGGTGCGATCCTTTCGCCCTTCATCGTCGGTTTGATCGCGGATCGCTTCTTTGCTTCGGAAAAAATCATCGCGGTGCTCGGCATCGCCGGTGGACTGGTGATGTTCTTTATTCCGCAGTTGAAGACCTTCGGCAGCGTCTATCCCACGCTCATTCTTTACTGCACGCTCTACGCGCCGACGCTCGCTCTGGGCAATTCGATTTCCATGACGCATCTCGCCGATGCCAAGAAGGACTTCCCCTTTGTGAAGATTTTCTCCGCCGTCGGCTGGATCGCTGGTGGCGTGGTGCTCAGCCAGTTGAAGGCAGAGCAGTCGTCGCTGCAATACTACCTCGCCGGCGGCACCTCGATGGTCTTCGGCCTCTTTGCACTGAGCCTGCCGCACACACCGCCGAAGAAGAGGGGGCAGAACGTGCCGCTGAGCGAGGTTCTCGGCCTAGATGCGCTCGCACTGCTGAAGAAGCCCACCTTTGCCATCTTCATCCTCTGCATGTTCCTCATCTGCATCCCGCTGTACTTCTACTTTGTGAACATGGGCACCTACCTCACGCAGTTGAAGTGGGCGGACATGGCTCAGAAGATGACCCTAGCGCAGGTCTCTGACATCATCTTCCTCGTGCTGCTGCCGCTGATGCTCAAAAAGCTCGGCTACAAGAAAACCATCTTCCTCGGCATCCTGGCCTGGGCCGCACGCTACTTCATGCTCAGCGCCAGCGCCGCCAGCACCGGCACCGTGCTCATCTTCGGTGCCATCCTGCTCCACGGCATCTGCTACGACTTCCTCTTCATCGCCGGACAGCTTTACGTCGATGACGAAGCGAACGAACGCATTCGCGGCGCAGCGCAGGGCCTCATCGCCATCATCCTCTGGGGCTTCGGCTCACTCGTCGGCACTTACCTGGCCGGCTACTTCATGGATCAGCACAAACTGGCCACGCCGAAAGGCGACATCACCCACGACTGGTCCGCCATCTGGGCCACGCCCGCGTGGATTGCCGTGGCGGTGCTGGTGGTGTTCGTGATCTTCTTCCGCGAGCCGAAGAAAGCGTCCACGTCATCGTGATTGGCAGCACTTCCGGCCGGATCAAGTCGCGCTCTACTTCCCCGCCGTGAGTTCCTTGATGCAGATGTTCCGAAACTGCACCAGTGAGGCTCCCCATTCGCCATCCTTCCGTTCTGCATGCAGTTGCAGGGCCAGCGGCCCACGGCTGGGAACGCCTGGCAACTAAGCATCGTCGATGATCCGTTTGTCATTGAGGGTGACCGTCAGGCGATCGCCCTTCATGACGATGTGGAAGGTGTTCCATTCGCCGATCGGCTTGTCTGCCTTCACCTTCGGAGTTACCCCGGCATGCACCTTTGCATCAAAAGCGGGATCAGTGCGGTAGCCCCAGACCTCACCCGAGCCGACCGGCCAGCACCAGATGTTCACCTGTGATTTGTGCTGTCCGCGGAGGAACACGCCTGAGTCGGTGTTGGGTGCGGCGACGGTCATCACATTGCCGCCGTCGTCCTTCTGGTAGGAGCCATCAGGCAGAATGATTCGTGCCTTCTTGTTCACGAAAGGACTTTCCTTGATACGCCAGTCCACCCACAGCTCGAAGTCACCATACTCCTTCGTGCTCCACAGGTTCTGATCCCCCTTCTCGTCGCCTTGGGGATTGCAGTCGATGACGCCGTTCACCACGCTCCAAGCGTGCGTGTCCGCCTGATGAGTCGTCCATCCGTCCAGGTCTTTGCCGTTGAAGAGCGACACGAAGCCTGCTGCAGCACCGGTGCCGGGTTCCGCGTGAGAGGAGCCAACAGCCAGCGAGGCGATGAACAGGAAAGCGAAGAGCGGATGTTTCATGTCCGATGTTCACGAGTTCATCCCCGCTTGGCAAAGCGAATGTTG
Organism: Verrucomicrobiaceae bacterium; assembly: GCA_947471905.1. Taxonomy (GTDB): domain Bacteria; phylum Verrucomicrobiota; class Verrucomicrobiia; order Verrucomicrobiales; family Verrucomicrobiaceae; genus Prosthecobacter. The sequence goes on along the minus strand of CANIZT010000046.1, from coordinate 4,567 downwards.
CAGGCATGGCCAGGGATGATCACGGCTTGCCCGGCATCGCATCAATCCATCGGCGCAGCAGTTCGAGCTCTGCGGGAGTGACGAAGTTCTTCTCCTTCTTCGGCGGCATCTCTTTGTAGTGAATCAACTCGATCAGGAGACTCTTCTTCGCGTTGCCCGGCTTGATCGCCGGCCCAGTGTCACCGCCTGTGAGCAGGGCCTCCAGCGTGCGCATGTCGAGCTTGCCACCGCGACGTTTCGCACCGTGGCAGCGGAGACATTTCTCCTCAAAGATCGGCAGCACATCCTTTTGAAAATCAGGTGCCGATGCCTGCTTGTCATCAGCCCTTGCATGCTCCTCGGCGAGGCTACTGAGCAGCAACCCGCCGAGGAAGATTTGAAGTAGCATCCGCATCACCCAGCCTGAGTTCAGGCCTGACCGACCACATTCACGAAGCAGTGCACGTGCGGAAGCACACGATAGTTCCAGACAAAGCCAGGACCTTCGATGCGCCAGGCATCCCAGCGATCATTGCCCTTCTCGGCGTTGTCTTTGTAAAACGCCAGGCGCAGTTTCTCCATGCCGCCGTTGGTCTTGATGAGCTGCATCACCTCGTCGCCATCTTCCTGACGGAAAGGATTCAGCAGCTTGCGCATCACACCGGCCACCAATCCACGCTGCGACTCATCCAGGTCGCCGTAACCGACCCCAGTCTCCGGCTTGTCCACCAACTTGGCCTTGAGCGCGCCCACGCCATCGCCCGGCGAGCCGACAATGACCGCCTGCTTGCGCTGCGGCTCGTTCAGCATCTCAAACACGCTCATGACTTCCTTCGTCTGATCGTTGTAAACGTTTACATCACTGTGCCCATTGGCCGAGTGGCCGTAATACATCGGACCACCGAAGGCCGTGTTCGGCTGCGAGTTGCCATCGCAGCGCAGCGTCAGGTGATGCCCGGCGAAGACCCAGGAGAACGGATCCTTGCCCGATGGGTCGCCGAAGATCGCAATGCCGTTGTTTTCGAAGGCTCCGCTGTTGTCCCACTTCCCATGGCGGCTGATGCGCTCGTAGGCTTCCTCTCCTGAAAGGATCGCCTTGAAGGTCTGCTGGATGAGATCCTGCTGCGGCTTGGTGAATTGCTCGGCAATCTTCTTGCCCAGCGGTGCTGCATTATGCGTCTTGAGACGCGTCGGCAGGCCCGATTCCGCGCCATCCGCCCAAGGGCGCACCACAGCGGTCTTCTGCTCCGCACTCAGCATAGCAAACAACTCGCGGATGAGGTCCTCCGCTGGTTTCGCCGTGCGGGGAGAATCCGTCGGGGCTGCAATAGCAGAACTCAAAGACGAAGCCCCCATGACACCCATCGCGCTACCCGATAGGACACGAATGAAGTCCCGTCGTCCGCGCAGCGGAGACGCTGAAGCGTGCTCTGTGCATTCTGGACAGATCGACTGATGGATAGGATGGGCAGTAGGAGATGGATGAGATTTCATGACAGGATCATATATCGCGCTGAATCTTCACATCTTGCCGTCGCTTGAATCTTGACGGCCGCAACCTCTTCCGGAGCGCCTCGCTAGCAGGAAGAGTCTGCAACACCAGGACTTGATTCTGCGTTTCACCTCGCATGAAAAGCCTCCTGGCATGTTCAATGATTGTCACGTTTTGGCTTGGGTCGCTCGCCCGGGCCGACACCGAAGTTTCCGCCGCCGCCGCTGAAATTGACGCGCTTCTGGCGAAGGACTGGGCGGCTAACAACTTGACGCCCAACGCCCCGGCGGATGACAGTGTTTTCGTGCGCCGGATCTATCTGGATGTGGTGGGCCGCATTCCCACCACGCGTGAGGCTGAGGAGTTTCTGGCTTCCAGAGAAGAGGGAAGGAGGGAGGCAATGATCGACAAGCTTCTCGATTCCGAGGGCTATGTGCAGAATTACTTCCATTACTGGGCGGATGTCCTGCGTGTACAATCCAAGGACCAGCGAACAGGCCCCGCGTATGTTCATTTCGTCAAGGATGCTCTGCGCAGCAACAAGCCGTACGACATGTTCGTGCGGGAGATGATCGCCGGAGAGGGCAAGACCTGGTCCGATGGTGCGATTGGCTACTACAGACGTGATCGTGGCATGCCCTTGGACAACATGGCCAGTACGGTGCGCGTCTTCCTGGGCACCCGCATCGAATGCGCCCAGTGCCACAATCACCCCTTTGACAAGTGGACGCAGAAGCAGTTCTACGAGATGGCGGCCTTCACCTATGGCGCGGAGATCAGAGACTACGGCGGCGGTGTCGCGGGCGGCATCAGCGACCTTGTGGGTGATCAAGCCATGGCCATTCATACCATGTTCAAACAGCCTGAATGGCCCAAAAACACGGCCTCTGTGGCCGACCGCCTCGCTTACTGGGCGGAGGTGGAGAAAGTGAGGCGGGCACGCCAAGAGGCTGAGGAGGCCTTGCGCCAGGCTGAGCGTTTCTACAATCAGGCCCTGAGCGAGTCTCGTGGCACCACGCGCTATCCCACACTGACCTTTGACGAGAGGCGCAAGGTCACTCTGCCACAGGATTACAAGTATGACGATGCGAAGCCCAAATCCGTCGTGGAAGCGGCTGCCATGACGGGCCATGCATGCACTCCTCTGCCAGGTGAAACACGGGTCCAGGCCTACGCACGCTGGCTGGCGAATCCCGACAACGACCGCTTCAACAAGGTCGTGGTCAATCGCCTGTGGAAAAAGGCCTTCGGCCTCGCCCTGATCGAGCCGCTCGACGATCTCACGGACAATACCGTGGCGGTGAATCCCGAATTGTTGAGCCATCTTGAAAAGCTGATGGTGAGCCTGAAATACGACATGAAGGCGTATCTGCGAATCCTTTTCAACACAAGCACCTACCAGCGCCAGGCCTCCCACGAGGAGCTGGCGCCCGGGACTGCCTGCCACTTCACGGGCCCGGTGCTGCGCCGCATGACGGCCGAGCAACTGTGGGACAGCTTTGTGACGCTGATCAATCCGAGTCCCGACATGCTAAACATGACCGCCCACGAATTCATGGAGCAGCGCAGGCTGGCTGTGGATAAGATCGCCGGTCCGGCGGAGACGTCCAAGAGCATTCAAGTGGCCGCCAAGAAGTACCAGGAGCAGCCGGAAGGTGTGGAGGCCTTACAGAAGTTGATGGCGGAGGCCCGCGATGACGCCAAAAAATACCAATCCATCGCCGCTAACGTCACCGGACCTGAAAAACAGGCTGCCATCACCCGCGCTGCTGAGTGCCATGCGAAAGTCAAATCCATCACGCTTGAGATCACTGCTCTATATAGCAATGCCCCCCGCACCGTCATGACGGAAGTGATCATTCCCGGCCAAAAAAAACTCTTCGAGAGTGTCACCGGCAAGCCCTGGGAGACCATTGCTTATGAACCCAATCGGGAGGCTCCGATTCAAGCCGCCACCAGTGCCCGCATGCAGGCGGCCGGTGCTGCCAACGGCGGGCGCACCATGGCCCCTGGGGTTGGCAAGATCAAGATGACCAAGGCGGAGGTCGTCGAAGCTGAGATCAGGGCCTGGAGCGAAGAGGCCACGTACTACGCCCTCCCCCGGAGGCAGTGGCGGGACTACTTCCGTTCGCGGTCCCAGCAGTCCCGGCAGTGGTTGCGCGCTGCGGAAATCGACAGCCCCGCCCCGCGCGGTCATTATCTGCGCGAATTTGGCCAGAGCGACCGGGAAATCATTGAGAACAGCAACAATGAAGCCTCCGTTCCCCAGGCTCTGGCATTGATGAATGGAGAGCTCCTGCCGCAGATCGTTCACCGCCACAGTCAGCTCATGCTCTCCGTGGGCAAGGCTCGGTCTGCCGACGAAAGAATCGACGCCGCTTATATGGCCGTGCTTTCCCGCGAGCCCACCGCCAAGGAAAAGGGCCTTTGCCTTCAGGCCCAGGACAAGGGCCTCAGCACCGTGGAGGACCTGATCTACGCACTGATCAACACCCAGCAGTTCATCTTCAATCAGTAAGTAACGGGGTTTGTTCATGATCCCACCGTCTTAACCAGAGAATCCAGCCGCTCCTCAACCTCCCCCGCCAAGGCATCCAGCAGATCATGCTGTTCCTCCTGAGTGAGCTTGTGCCGAAATAGCAGTCAAGAAAGCCAGACCGAATGGTTTCCCATAAACTCGCGCCTGCATGAAGTGCTCAAGGCACAGGGTCTCGGCGTAAGCCGCAGAAATCGTTTACATCATCTTGATGGGCAGGAGTCAATCAATGGTCGGGCTGGCGAGATTCGAACTCACGACCTCTTGCACCCCATGAGTGGTTGCTTAGACAAGGAAGCCTTGACTTTCCTTGGACACGACAGTGCTGCGCTAAGCCTAGTGTGTTAAAGCGAAATTAGGTCATCCAACTATAATCTCGTTTGCACCTTTCGAGGGTGCAATTCGGTCCCAAAAGTTGACAGCATTTCGCACCTCCAAGCCGATGCCGACATCATGCCCGAAGTGTCACGGTCCATCAAAGAAGAGGCCTCACCTGCCCTTCAACGGCATCACTTTCACGCCCATGGCCTCAAGCAGCATCTTTCCCATTTGCCGTGTTT
>CANIZT010000045.1 GCA_947471905.1 Verrucomicrobiaceae bacterium | reverse complement strand
GGCCTTGCCGCGGTGTGTTCCAGAAGGATTGACGGCCACGCAACGAGTGCGGGGGCGCGTTTCATCAGCACGAGAGGCTGGGGAAACATCGGCAAACCTGCCGGGGACAACACCAAGTGTTCACCAAGTTGAGAGAACTTGGAACGGTGAGAGTGTGCGGGAAAGGAGGCGCTGTTGCAAGATGTTTTTCATGCGCCAGCTCAAGAATGCGACTGCTAGGGCGTATTGGAGGCGTGATTACGCGCCTTACCACTTGCCTGCTTCTGCCCGCTTTTGCCATGGTGGGAGCGGAACCGCTGTGGTCGCTGCAGCCCTTCGCGCTTCAGCCGGTGCCGACGGTGAAGCAGCAGAACTGGCCGCTCTCACGCGTGGATCATTTCATCTTGGCACGGCTGGAGAAAGAAAATCTGACCCCGAATGGCGATGCCAATGCGATGACTCTGCTACGGCGGGTTTACTTTGATTTGATCGGCCTGCCGCCGTCGGTGGAGGAGATGGAGAGCTTTGAGATGTCCAAGTTCGTGGCGGTGGTGGACAAATTGCTCGCTTCACCCGAGTTCGGTGCGCGATGGGGACGGCACTGGTTGGATGTGGCGCGCTATGCGGAGACCAGCGGCAACACCCGCAACATGGCCTACGTGCTGGCCTGGCGTTACCGCAACTACATCGTGCGCGCGTTCAACCGTGACACACCGTTTGATGAATTTATCCGCGAGCAGATTGCGGGCGATCTGCTGCCAGCGGCGGACGATCCGGTGCGGCGTGACGATCAACTGCTCGCCACCGGCTTCCTCAACATCGGCGTGAAGTCATTGGGCGAGTCGGACCAGATGCTCTATGATATGAACGTGGCTGATGACCAGATTGACGCGACGTGTCATGCGTTCCTGGCCTTGAGCGCGAACTGCGCGCGCTGCCACGATCACAAGTTTGATCCCATCCCCACCGCCGACTACCACGCGCTCGCTGGCATCTTCCGCAGTACGCAAAATCTCTCCGGCGTCGAAACGAACAACGTGAAGAAGGAGGCGGAGGCTATGCCGCTGGGCAAGGATGGCATGCAGCGCATGACTTCGGTCAAGCAGTACGAAAAAGACGTCGCCGACATGCAGAAGGACTACCTGGAGGTAGCAAAGAAACGCAGCGCGGTGCGTGAAGAGTTGATCAAAGCGGGCATTGATCCCACCAAGAAGCCTGGAGTCATGCCGAAGGAAATGGCGGAGAAGATGACCACGCTCGGCGTGCTCGAACAAGACGTGGCCGCGTGGCAGAAGAAGCTCGCGGAGAAACAAAAGAGCGCTCCTCCTCCGCCGCCGCTTGGCATGTCTGTGCGTGATGGCGAAACGCCCATCGATTGCCCCGTGTTTGACAAAGGCGAGATCAAAAAGCCGCTCGCACCGGTGAAGCGCGGCGCGTTGTCGGCCATTCCGGTCAAATTGGCCACGATTGGACCGAAGGAGAGCGGTCGCAGGCAGCTTGCCGACTGGATCGCGAGTCCGCAGAATCCGCTGACCGCTCGCGTGATCGTGAATCGCGTGTGGTTGCATGTGTTTGGTCGTGGCTTGGTCGATTCACCCGATGATTTTGGCAAAATGGGCATGAAGCCGTCGCATCCTGAGTTGCTGGATGATCTTGCGGCGCGATTCGTGAATAACGGTTGGTCACTCAAGAGCCTGATCCGCGAGTTGGTGATGAGTCGTGCTTATCAAATGAGTTCAGCGACTGCTGTGCAGTCGAGCGATCCCGCTAACATTCTGCTCTGGCGGGCGAATCGGAAACGCCTTGAAGCCGAACCGCTGCGCGATGCGATTCTCTATCTCGGTGGCACGCTGGATCTCACGCCGCGTGAAGGATCGCCCATTGCCGACAAGGCACAGGCGATCACACCAGCGGGGCGCGAAGTGGGACGGAAACACTTCCTCAATGACCTCCAGGACGACACCACGCATCGCAGCATCTACCTCCCCATCGTACGCGGGGCGCAGATGCCAATGATGCAATGCTTCAACGCCGCCGATCCCGGCCTCGTCATCGGTAATCGTTCCGCCAGCATCACGCCCATGCAGTCGCTGCTGCTGATGAATAGTGGTCAAATCATGGTGCAGGCACAAAACTTCTCGAAACGGCTGAGCGGCTCAACTCTTGATACACGCATCACCCGCGCCTGGCAGATGGCCTGCTGCCGTCAGCCCAACAGGCAGGAGCTTGAAGCCTTACGCGGCTTTATCTCGGCGGCAGGTGATACGGACGAAGGCTGGACCCAGCTCTGCCATGCGGTGCTGCAAAGCGGGGAGTTTCAAACCGTTTACTGAAAACAGTGATGAACACGCTATTCAACCGCCGCCAACTTCTGAGCGCTTCCAGCGCTGGGTTTGGCATGCTGGCGCTCAAAGGATTGTTCGCCAGCAACGCGCAGGCGGCACTGGTGAATCCGCTGGTGCCGACGAAGACGCATTTTCCGGCGCGGGCGAAGCGGGTGATCTTTTTGTTCATGCAGGGCGGGCCGTCGCAGGTGGACACGTTTGATTTCAAACCGGTGCTGACGAAACAGCATGGCGTGCCGGTGGCCAAGGACAGCTCGACGGTGTTTTATCAGTCGCCGTGGGCGTTCAAGCCGCGCGGCAGGAGCGGGATGCTCGTCTCCGATCTGCTGCCGAACATCGCCCGACATGCGGATGATCTGTGCGTGATCAATTCGATGCACACGGACCACAATGCGCATCCACAGGCGATTTTGCAGATGAACACGGGCAGCTTCGCTTTCACACGGCCCAGCGTGGGGTCGTGGTGTGTGTATGGGCTTGGCGCAGAGAATCAAAACCTGCCGGGCTTTGTGACGATCAACCCTTCCTTCTCGGGTGGTGGACCTGTGAAGTATGGTAGTGCGTTTTTACCGTCCGTTTGTGCGGGAACGCCCATCGGGCAGGACAGCGGCAACGGCGCGAGTCTAGACGCACCCGCAACATCGCTCAAAGACATCCAACTGCCGTTCATGAAGAACTCGCGTATGGATGCGGTGGCCCAGCGGCGGCAGCTTGATCTGGTGCAGTCGCTGAACCGGCAAAAGCTGGCGCAAGATGGCAGCAATGAGGCGCTGGAAGGTTTGATCACGTCGGCGGAGCTGGCTTTCTACATGCAGCGCGAGATGCCGGAGGTCATGAACCTGAATCGGGAGAGCGTGGCGACGCAGGAGATGTATGGCATCGGCGCCGGCAAGCCAACGGACCAGATCGGGCGTGCCTGTTTGATGGCACGGCGGTTTGCGGAGGCGGGGGTGCGGTTCATTCAGGTGAATCACGAATTCTGGGATGATCACAGCGACATTTTCAAAGGTCATCCGCAGCATGCGCTCGAAACCGACCAGCCCGTCGGCGCGCTGCTCACCGATTTGAAGCAACGCGGTCTGCTGGAAGACACGCTGGTGCTTTGGGGGGGCGAATTTGGCCGTCCACCCTTGCTCAACAAGAACAAGGGGCGCGATCACAATAACGCGGGCTTCACCATGTGGATGGCGGGTGGTGGTGCAAAACCGGGCATCCGCTATGGCAACACCGATGAGACCGGTGCGAAGGCCGTGGATCATAAGGTGCATCTGCATGACCTGCACGCGACAATGCTGCATCTGCTTGGCCTTGATCACGAAAAACTCACCTATCGCTATGCCGGCCGAGATTTCCGCCTCACCGATGTGTTTGGCGATGTGAAGCGCGGGTTAATCGCTTAGCGCGCTTTTTTCTTCGTGCTCTGAGGGGCTGGTTTGTCAGGAGTGACAGGCTTTTTCTCGATTTTATCGTCGAATTTCAGCACCTTGGGTGGTGTGGGAGCGGGACCGTTCCAGAGGAAGTGTTCGAGGCGAATTTTGGTCGCACGTTCGCGTGCTTCCACGGCGCGATCACCGGGACGCTGGGCAATTTGTTCTGCGAGACGTGCCGCAGGCTCCCATTGACGCGAAGCTTCGAGGAGATCGATGCCGAAGAAACCTGCCTTGGAGAACCACACGTAGTCCGCTGGGCTCGCAGGCGGTGTCATGTCGGCTGCACGCAGGACGTTGTAGCAGGCTTCGAGCGCTTCGGTATCGCGTTTCGCATCATGATGTGCGGAGGCGAGCGTAAAACCTGCGCGGGCTTTCCACATGAAAGGCAGGGCATTTTCAGAGAGAAAAGCATCGAGCAAGTCTGCGGCGGCATCCAGACGCACCGACTCGGTTTTGCCGAGCAAAAGCAGCACCTCCGCTTTTTCACAGACGGTCATGCGGCGCTGTTCGGGATCGAGAGATTTCATGGCCAGCACCTTGTCCAAGGCCGCGAGCGCTGGTGCATGATTGCCTTGGAGGCGTTCGGATAGGGCTTGTTGTCTGCGTGCGGCGACTGCAATTGTGCCGCCCTTTTGCGCTAGCTCCTCCCAGATCGCGAGTGCACGGGCTCGGCCTTCCGAACTCATCACTGAAGATGCGGACATGGCGGCAAAATAGAGTGCTGTCTCCGCATGGGGTGTGTCAGGGTAATCGCTTGCGATGATCTCGAATTCGGTGCGGGCGTTGGCAAAATCTTCGAGTCGGAAATAGGCACTGGCAATTTTCATGCGCACTTCTGGCAGCAAGTTGCTTTGCGGCCAAGCCTTGAGAAACGCTGCACCGTCTGTGACGAGGGTCTTCAAATCTCCCGCCGCATCGCGAAGCCAGAGCCGCGTGTAGTCGATGCGCTGACGCTGCGCGGGAGTGAGTTCAGCGGCGGTGGCGCTGTCCAGGGTTGTTTGTGCATCCTGGATACGTGGAGGCACCGCCATGAGCATCCATTCAGTCAGGGCGATGCAGGCATCGGCATAGCGCGGGTGTTTTGGATAGGCGCGGATGAAGGCTCGTAGTCCAGCCTCGGCCTCGGGTTTGCGCCCGGAGGCCAGGAATAGCGCCTTTTCGAGTTCCAGCGTCGCGGCAGAGTCATTGCTCTCTTTGCCAACGGCGGCGGCGTTGGACACGATCTCGAGCTGGCCTAGGAGGCTGACGTAGAGCGTGAAATCACGGGCGAGAATGGCTGCGACGGCTGCATTGAACAGCGCGCGGCGGCGTTCTGTGAGCGTGGTGGCGATGTTGGCGGCGTTTTGAAATAGCTGCAGCGCCTGGTGATGATCTCCACGGCGAAACAGAATGCTGCCAGCGGCGAAATCGATTGTTGCAGAAGCTTTGCTAAACTGTTTGCGCCACGCCTCAGCAAGGGCGAGCACGCGTGCATCGATTTTGTGATCTGCGTAGATCTGCATCGCCAACCGCATCGCATCGCCGAGGCGCGGGTGGCCGGGATGAAGCTGAAGCAGAGCTTCGAGCAGGCTGACGGCTTCATCGTCGCGCTTTTCAGCAGCTAACCACTTCGCGGTCATATAAATCGAATGACCGCGAAAATCAGCGGCAGCTACAGCGAGAGTGGGAGACGGTTCAGGCTGCTGCTGTGCCGCGTTACCTGATGAAATCCAGCGCAGCACGGCTTCTGGTAGCGTCATTGGCTCCTTGAGGCTTTGATGCGCACGATGTAGCAAATCGAATGCTTCCAGCCACAAGCGGCTGTCGGCGGTGGCGTCGAGAAATTTGAGAAGATGATCTTGCGCCTTGGCGGCCTGATTCTGCCGCAGCCAAGCCTCGGCTTCGAGCAGGATGGCGGCATGATGCAGCCGCTCACCGCCGCTGGTGGCGGCCAGAACGGATTGCAGCACGTTCTGGGCGGGAATTATTTGTCCGCTTTGCAACAGAGCACGAGCACGCAGGTAGCTGCTAGCGGCATCGACGTCTCCGGTTGGCAATACGGCGGTAGTTTTGTCCTCGTTGATGTCGATTTCGTTGTGCAGCAATTGTGCATGCCTGCGCAGAGATTCATCGGTGGCAGTCAACAGTGGGGTGGTTTCGGCTTGGGCGGCGGCGTTTTCACCGAGCGCGGCGAGAATCTGCGCCAGCAGCAGTCGCGTGCGTGGCTGGCGCGGCGATTGCTCGTCTTCCGTCAGGATTTTTCGTGCGCCGTGCAGGTCGCCGTTCAAAACCAGCGCTTCTCCGCGCCAGAACGTTTCGTCTTCGAGATCATAGGCCTCCGCCAGTGCCAGCACACGTCCACCTGCCTCGGCACGCGTCCAGACTTCAGCGGCAAAGGTGGCGAGCTGGCGTGTCTCGACGCGGGTCCAGCCCTTCTGCTTAAGCAGGCGCTCCGCTTTGACACCAGCGACTCCAGGTAGCCCATCGGCCAGCGCCTGCCGGGCGGAAACATAATCAGCCGCGTCTTCAAGTCCCGCTGCTGAGAGGGCGGCTGGAAATAGGACTGCGGCTATAAAAAAGAGGCTGCGTGTCTTGAGCATGCGCTCGTAGCCTATCGCAGCCTCCGAAGAGAATCCAGAAAGAGATGAATCAGCGTGGGAAAGCACCAGCTTTCAGGGCGGCGGTGGCACCAAAGGCGACAAAACCGATGACCGCGACCAAGTAGAGGCAGAGCATGATGATCGTCATGATGCCGATAAATTTCCAAAAGCTGCGCTGTTCATTCAATGCCGCATCCAGATCGGCCACTGAATGAGATGCACCCAGCGAACCGATGCGGTTGGCATATTTCCAAAGTTTGATGGCGGGAAAAATGTACACGAAGGCCATCACGCCATAGATGATTGCGAAAAAGATGAGTTCTTTCCCGCCGAAGGGACCCGTTGTCGCTTTTCCAGCACCCATAACGGACACCAGTCCCATGCCTGCTCCAGCTAGCAGCATGAAAACGACGCCAATCCACAACAACACCGACATGAACCGCACCCATGGTTTCGTGCCGGCAAGTTGTGCGATCGTTCCAGGCGAGACGGCATCTGCACCTGCGCCGCTGGCGGCACCGTAGAGGTTGGCGGAGGGGGAGGAGTAGGGATTGGCTTCCATGATGGGATGAGTGAGGTTTAACTGACCGCCGGGTAGTTTTAACCGGCATTAAAGCAGGCTACGAAAAAAAATCGGTGGTTGTCAAAGGCAAACGCCACCGCTTCAATGCTCACCAATGGCGGCAGCACGAGCGGACACCTTGCAATCAGTCGAACTCGCGGACGGCGTGGAAATCCAGCTGCGCGTGGCAGGACCGGCGGTGCGCAGCATGGCCTACACGTTGGATCTACTGTTACGCATCGTCATTTACATCGTCGTCGGGATGGTGGCAGTATTTCTCCTGATCAGCGCCATTGGACCCGAACTGACTGGCGGCCTGATGATGATTTTCATTTTTTTGATGGAGTGGTTTTACAATGTGTTCTTCGAAGCCGGGCCGCGTGGCGCCACACCGGGGCAGCGGCGCATGGGACTGCGTGTGATGAGTGTGACCGGCGGCCCGGTGTCGCTGGCACAGGCGGTCATGCGCAATTTTCTGCGTGTGGTCGATTTCATGCCGGGATTCTACCTTGCTGGCATCGTGTGCATGCTATTCACGAAGCGCTTTCAGCGTCTGGGCGACCTGGTGGCCGACACGGTCGTTACTTATGCTGATCCACCGCCTGTCAGCACACCGAGTGTCGAGGTGCGTGCCCAGCGGCGTGCGCCGCCGCAGGTGCTCACGCGTGAGGAGCAGGCGGCGCTGCTGCAGTTCATGGAACGTGCTCCGCTTTGGGCGGATGAACGCCGCATCGAGCTGGCCACGCTGGCGGAACCGCTGACACAAGCACCGGGCATTGAAGGATTGCGCAATCTTTGTGGCATGGCGCTGTGGTTGCAGGAGCCGGAAGACAAACGCGGCACGCCGCCACCGCTGAAAGGAGCACCGCTGTTCCGCTCATGACTCCAGCCCAGTTTGAAAAACAGATCGAACCCCGCTGGGAGAAACTGGAGCAACTGCTGAACGAAGCGGAAAAATCGCAGCCCACAGCAAATGTGGATGAACTGCCCGCCACGTTCCGCCAGGTCTGCCATGATCTTAGCGTGGCGCAGCATCGCATGAGCCCGCAGCGTCTCACGCAGCGGCTTAATGCACTGGCGATTCGCGGTTATCGTGTGCTGGAGCGCCGCAGTTCAGGTGGCTGGGAGTCGTTTGTGCGTCTGCTGCTGGTGGAGTTCCCGCAAGGCGTGCGCGCAGAGGCAAAGCTGTTCTGGTGGTGTACGGCCTTGTTCTATGTGCCTGCCGTGGTGATGGCGGCATTCACGCCGTCGCATCCCGAGTGGTCGATGGCGCTGCTTGGTCCCGATGGCATGGCGCAGATCGAGGGCATGTATGGTGAAGACACTTCACCAGGTGAATTCATGCGCGACAAGTTCGGCTCCAACTTCGCGATGTTCTGTTTCTACATCTGGAACAACGTCAGCATCAATTTCAAAACCTTCGCCGGGGGAATGCTTGGCGGTGTGGGATCGCTTGTTGTGCTGCTATTCAACTCGCTCTTCCTCGGTGCCGTGGCGGGCTACGTTCACTACTCGGGCAATCCGGCGACGCTGTACTCTTTCGTGGCCGGGCATTCTGCACCTGAGCTGACCGGTCTCGTGATCTCGGCGATGGCAGGCATGCGGCTGGGCCTGTCTGTGCTGCGTCCGGGCAGACTCGAGCGTCGTGCTGCGCTCGTGCTCGCAGGACGCAAGGCGCTGCCGCTGCTCATCGGCGCTGCCACGTTGACCTGCATAGCGGCCGTGATCGAAGGTTTCTGGTCCGCACAAAATTTTGCGCCCACCATCAAATACGCCTTTGGCGCGATCAACTGGCTGCTGCTGGCGGCGTTCCTATTTTTCAGTGGAAGGGGGCAAACGCATGCGACTTGAGGACATGACCGTCACACTGCGGCCGCGTCAGCCGTGGGAGGCCGTCGATCTCGGCTGCGCGATGGTGCGGCGTGATTTTGGCCGGCTCATGACCTTGTGGGCGAGCACGGTGCTGCCGCTCTGGGCTGTGGTCTGCTGGATCTTCCGCGACATGCCGGTGTGGATTCCGCTCGTCGTGTGGTGGTTGAAGCCGCTGTATGATCGTGTGCCGTTGTTTTTCCTCAGCCGTGCCGCGTTTGGCGTGCGTCCCGGCTTTCTTGAAACGTGGCGGGCCTGGCCGCGGCTGATGTTCACGAATTTTCTGCCAGCATTGCTGTGGCGGCGTTGTTCTTTCATTCGCAGCTTCGCGCTGCCAGCGCAGTTGCTGGAAGGCCTGCGCGGTGCGGCGGCGAATCAGCGCGTCAAAACTCTCGCGATGGAAGGTGGCGGCTCTGGGGCATCGCTGACGTTTGCGTTTTCCACCATTGAATTGTTTCTCTGGCTCGGGTTGATGTCGGGAACGTATGACCTGCTGCCAGAGGCGGCCACGCCCGACTGGTTTGGCATCTTCCAGGCCTTCGATTTTGAAAACACCATTCCTGCCGCCTTCCTCTGGTGGGGCGCAGGATGCCACATGATCATCGTCACATTAATCGAGCCGTTTTATGTCGGTGCTGGTTTCGCTCTGTATTTAAACAGTCGCACGCAAATCGAAGGCTGGGACGTGGAACTGGCTTTCCGCCGCATGGCTACACGACTGACGGCTGCAGCGGCACTCTTGATTGCTGCGCTGTTTGTTTTTGGTGTGCCTCTGCCTGCACAGGCCGCTGCGGGCAAGGATGCAGCGCAAGCCATCCAGGAGGTGCTCAAGGAACCTGAATTTGAGATCCACAAGGTTCAGACCAAGCGCTGGATACCAGAATTTGAGGGAGATGCACCCAAGGCGAACTCAGGTGGTTATTTGGATGCGTTTGGTGTCTTAATTCAAGCGTTGTTCTGGACGATCGTGATCGGACTCGTGGTTTGGCTGATTGTGTATCTGGTGAAGAATCGCCATCTCTTCATCTCGCGTGGCACCAGCAAAACGAAGGCGCAGGCTCCGAAGGTGCTCATGGGCATGAACATCACGCGTGAGAGCCTGCCCTATGACATCGTTGCCGCTGCGCGTGCCGCCTGGGCCGCGGGTGATGTCAAAGAAGCGCTCAGCCTGCTCTATCGCGGCTCGTTGTCATGGTTGGTCACACGTCGCCGTGTTCCTATCACCGACAGCGACACCGAGGAAGACTGCCTCATGCATGTCGTTGTTGCCGGGCAGCAAACGGAAGCCGATTACTTCCGCCATCTCACCGGAGCCTGGGTTCAAGTCGCGTATGCCTGTCTGCCCACGTCAGATGCCGAGATGAACGCGCTCTGCGATCAATGGCCCTTCGTGGAGAAAGGAGGCGCGACATGAAAAGGTTCGTAGTTCGGGCTTCAGCACGCCTTCTCATGCTCAGCTCCGTTGCTCTCGTCCTCTGCGGCTGCGACGGGCACTGGGAGGACTATGAAAAGACGCTCGGCTATCGCGGCAAAGCGCGGGTGAATCCGTTTCTCGCCGCCGAGCTGCTGCTCAAAGAGCTCGGCCACAACGCGCACGCTGCAAAGTCGCTCACCAAGCTGCCATCGCACGACAGCGTCATCCTCATCTCAGGTGAAAACGGCCTGACTGAGGGGCGTGCCAAACAACTGCTGCGCTGGACCTTCAGCGGCGGCCATCTCATCTACTGCCTCGATGGTGCGCGGGCCTACAATGACTTCGAGACGCAGTTCGGCACGTTCATTTCCTCGTTGCTGTTGGAGGAGGAAAAAGACCCGATCCTCGATCAGCTCGGCGTGAGTGCGGCAAAACGCCTGCCCAAAGAAGAGCTGGCGGAATTAGCCAAGGATCTGCTGAGCGATCCTGCGCCAGACGACGAGAAAAAGGCTGAGTCGAAGAAGAAACAGAAGAAAAAAACCGACGACGAGGAAGACGATGATTCTTGGCTCGAATCAGTGCAGGAAGTGAAGTGGAACAGCAAAGCCTATCAACTCAGCCTCGGTGGTTACCAGCATCTGATCCTCAAGCGCCCGCTGCGCGCTGGTGAATTTGCCGCCGGGCCGAAGGATGAGGCGCTGGCGCTGCATTTGCAGCACGGCATGGGCAAAGTCACGTTGCTGGCGCATGCGCGGCCGTTCCGAAACCGCTGGATCGGTGAGCGCGATCACGCACGCTGGTTGTCCGCGCTGGTCGGTGAGCATGGATCCAAAGAGGTGCTGTTTGTCGCAAGTGCCTCGGGCAGTTTCCTGGCTTTGCTTTGGCAGCATGGCTGGATGGCGCTTGTGGCATTGGCGGTGTGCCTAATTTTCTGGCTTTGGCAGCAGATGCCGCGCTTTGGCCCGCTGGCCGAGGTCGAACTCGACTCAACACGTCACTTCGCCAGCCATATCGGTGCGCTGGGCGAATTCTTCTGGCGCATGCGTCGTGGTAGCATGCTGGTGACTGCCGCACGCGAAGCCGTGTGGGAACGTGTGCGTGAACGCCACCGCTCGCTCGATGATGGCAGCCGCCACATGAATGATCACCTCGCCGCAGAAATCGCCCGCCGCACCGGACTGACTGAGAAACGCATCTCCGCCGCCTTCGATGTGGTTCCACCTGAAACTGGACACAACTTTGTCACCCTCATGCGTGATCTTCAGTCCATCCGTCGTGCACTTTAAATCATCATCCAAATATCCATGAACCCTATCCCACCTCAAACCCCCAGTGCTTACGCACCACCCGCGGCCCCCAAAAGCACGGCGATCTTCCAGCAGATTTATGCCGCCGTCGGGCAGGTCTTCGTCGGGCAGCCGGAAGTGCTGCATCAAGTGCTCGCGGCGTTGCTGGCCGGCGGGCATGTGCTGCTCGAAGGCAAGCCCGGTCTCGGCAAAACTCATCTCGTGCTCGCGCTCTCGCACACGTTTGGTGGCACCTTCCGCCGCATCCAGTTCACGCCCGATTTGATGCCTTCCGATGTCTGCGGCCACACGCTGTTTGACATGAGCAGCAGCACCTTCCGCGTGCGTCGCGGCCCGGTGTTTGCCAATCTGCTGCTGGCGGATGAAATCAACCGCGCCCCGGCCAAAACGCAGTCCGCCCTGCTCGAAGTGATGCAGGAAACGCAGGTCACGATTGATGGCGAGAGCCACAAGCTCGCGCCGCCGTTCATGACCTTCGCCACGCAGAATCCCATCGAGCAGGAAGGCACTTATCCGCTCCCCGAGGCGCAGCTCGACCGCTTCCTGCTCAAGGTACTCATCGACTACCCCGATGTGGCGAATGAAACGTGGATTGTGAAGGCCGTGTCCTCGCGTGCGTCAGGCGGCGGCCTTTCGACCGCTTCTGTTCCGCAAATTTGCAGCCCCGAAGACATTCTCGCGGCTCAAGAAGAAGCAGCGGCGGTGCAGGCGGTCGAGCAGGTCGTTGATTACGCCGTGAGCATCGTGCGTGCGACCCGCCAGCACAGCGCCATCTCACTTGGTGCCGGCACGCGTGGTGCGATCAGTCTCGTGCGTGTCGCAAAGTCGTATGCGCTGCTCGAAGGGCGTGGCTACATCACACCTGCGGACGTAAAACGCGCTGTGCTGCCCGTGTTGCGTCATCGCGTGCAGCTCGCACCCGAGATCGCGATCAGCGGCCAGACCGTGGATGACATGCTGACCTCGTTGCTCAAGACCGTGGAAGCTCCTCGCGTCTGATTTCCATGCGTCCGACCGCCCTGCTGCTCAAACTGCTCACCGCCTGGCTTATGCTGGCGGTGGCGGCGTGTGTATCGGCGTCGTTCGTCATTCTGTGGCAGATCACCGGCGGCTTGCTGTTGTTCGTCATGCTCGTGGACATGTTCACGCTGCCGCGTCGCGGACGCATCACGGGGAAGCGCTCAGTTCCGGGACGCTTTGCTCTCGGCGTCAAATCGCAGGTGACAGTGACCATCACGCATGCGGCGAGTCGGCCGCTGTCGCTGGAAGTGTTCGACGGCATTCCCGCCGCTGCGGAGGCCGAAGGACTGCCGCATCAGGTCAGCGTGCCGCCGGGCGAGTTCGCGGCGATCACGTATGAGGCGCGCTTCGTGCGTCGCGGCCAGCATGCCTTCACTCCGGCGCATGTGCTGGCGGATTCGCTGCTCGGACTTTGGCGCAACCGGCATTTCGTTGCGGGTGAGAGCCAGACGAAGGCCTACCCGAACTACGAACCCGTCGTGCGCTTCGCCATGCTGGCGATGGCGAACCGCGTCGAGACCATGGGCATCGTCAAACGCCGCCGCATGGGCGCTTCGCTCGATTTCCATCAATTGCGCGACTACCAGGACGGCGATGTGCTCTCGCGTATCGACTGGAAGGCCACGTCGCGGCGATCCACGCTCGTGAGCCGTGATTTTGAGGAGACGCGCAATCAAACCATCCTCCTCGTGCCCGACTGTGGCCGCCGCATGCGTGCGCTCGATGGCGGTCTCAGTCAGTTTGATCACTGTTTGAACGCGATGCTCTTGATTGCCTTCATCGCACTCCGTCAGGGCGATGAAGTCGGCGTCGTAGGATTCGGTGGCGTGCAACGCTGGCTGCCACCGGTCAAAGGCGCTCACAGCATGCCGAAGATCCTCAATCATCTCTACAACTACGAGGCCAGCAGCGAACCAAGCGATTTCATCGAGGCCGCCGAACGCGTCATGACCCTGCAACGTCGCCGCGCTCTTGTGATCCTGCTCACCAACCTGCGGAGTGAGGACGGCGCGACGCTTGCGTCCGCCGTCAGCGCCATGCAGCGCCGCCATCTCGTGCTCGCCGCCACCTTGCGCGAGCAGGAACTCGAACAACGAGCCGAAGCGCCCATCGACCACCTCCACGACGCCCTGCAATACGGCGCGCTGACCCACTACTTCACCGAGCGCCGCCGTCTGCTGGAATCCTTGCGTTCCAAGCGTGTGCTGACCGTCGATGAATCCGCCCAGATGCTGCCCGTGGCGCTGGCGAACAAGTATTTGGACGTGAAAGCGGGAGGGCTGCTGTGAGGAGCGCTCACACTTCAAACAAATGCAGTGGGGAGGTGTTGGTCTTGTACTGACCGTCCTTGCCCAGTGATTTGCCATTGCCGTTACTGTCGCGATTGGTGGAGGTGACGACGAAGTGCTTGCCGCCTGGATGCAGCGCGAGGCTGTGGCAGTTCGCCATTTTGGTGTTCACATGGAACGGCTCTTTGTCCGCCGGATTCAGCAGGAACAGCATGCCGCTGCCAGGTGTTCCTGAACTTACGGCCATCAGGCAACCGGACGGATGCTGCGCCAGATCGTGGATGTAGCCTTCCTTGTTCGTGCCATGCGTCACGGTCTTGGTGAGCTTGCCGCTGGCGGTGTCGAAAAACAAGATCGTCGGAATGCTTTGCGGGGTCGCACCGTTTTGCGGCGTCGTTCCTGCGGCGAGAAGTGTTTTGCCATCGTCGATGAATCGCAGCACGCGCAAGCCGCCCAGATCCTGGATGCGATCGAGCTTGTAGAGCACTGCGGCGTCGAAAGTGCGCTGTTTCTTCTTCAAATCGAGATCCCAGGTCTCAATGCGGCCTCGCATGTCGCCGAAGGTGATGCTGTCACTCATCGTCAGTGCATAGACATCCTCATCAGCATCGTGCTCGGCCAGTTTCTTGCCGCTCGTTGCATCCCAGACGCGAATGAAATGATCCTTGCCACAAGTCGCGATGCGTTTGCCATCCGGTGAAACCGCAATCTGCCGCAACCAGCCATCATGCGCTGTTTCATGCTGCCAGATCGTCTTTTCGCCTTCGCAGCAGCGGAGCTGACCCCACGAGTCGGCGCAGAACAGCTGTGGCTGCTGCGGATGAAAAGCGAGCGCCGTGCTGTAGCCGTGAAATCCGCTCAACGAGGGCAAGGGAGTCAGCGTTTTACCATCAAACTGCCAGCGCCGCACCGCAGGCTCGTATCCGGCAGCCGCAAGGATGCTGCCTTCATGGTTGAAGCGCGCCGCCGTGATCTGGCGCTCTGATGGGAACTCGGTGAGTTGTTTGGGCTCCAGTTTCATCACGCCAGGGCCTCCTTGATCGGCAGCATGTCATCGTGGGCGATGGGCAGCGGCTGTCCGGCGTTGTCGAACTCCGTCTTCATCGGATCGATGCCCAGCGCGCGATACCAAGTATGAAACGCCGCGCCGATGTCATGCGGCTGCGCCTTCACCTCGGTGCCACGATCATTCGTCTCACCAACAACCATGCCATGCTTCACACCATGACCCGCCATCGCGATGCTCCAGGCCTCTGGCCAGTGATCACGTCCCACATGTCCGTTGATGCGCGGCGTGCGGCCAAATTCGCTCAGACAGATGACCAGCGTCGTTTTAAGCAGACCGCTGGCTTCGAGGTCCTCTAGCATGGCGCTGAATGCCTGATCAAACTTTGGCACCATGCCAGCGTGAGCGTTGAAGTTGTCTCCATGCGTGTCCCAGCCGTAGCTCGTTACTTTGACGAAACGCACACCCGCTTCGAGCATTTGCCGTGCTACGAGCATGTGCTGGCCAAAATCATGACGCCCATAGCGCTCACGATCACGCTCCGGTAGCTTCGAGGTGTCAAAAATGTCCGCACGGGCCATCAGCTTGTCTGCCATGTCGAACACCGATGCATTCGCCTCCACGACACGCTTCTCACGCTGTTTGGCGAAACGTTGATCGAGCATCTGACGCAGTTCATTGCGCGCAGCATCCTGTTCCGCGCTGATGTCGGGATGGCGCAGCAGATTGTCCGGCGGTTTGCCATCGCCGAAGGCCAGCGAACCATATTTCGGCCCGAGAAAGCCCGCATCCTCGGCTCTGAAACCACCACTGCCCGGTTTGATCCACACATACGGCGGCAGCCCGCTTGATCCCGGTCCCAGCAGCTTTGCTACGCCCGCGCCGAAGTGTGGATATGGCACGCCTCGGTTCTTCGGATCACCCCGCTGGATGCGGTCCACGCCGGACGAGTGCGCGTTGTCCTTCGTACACATGCTGCGCACGACGCAGAGCTTGTGCATCTGCTTTGCCAGTTTCGGCATCAGCTCACAGAAATGCACGCCCGGCACCGAAGTCGGAATGCTGCGAAACGGCCCGCCAAACTCCGTGTTCGGTTTCGGATCCCACGTTTCAAGCTGCGACATCCCGCCATCGAGCCACACAAAAAGCACCTGCTTGTCCCGCTGCTTCATCGCCTCCGCGAACAGCGGTGACGTCAGCAGGCCCAGCCCGCCACCGAGGAAAGCGCGGCGCGAGAAGGTGTGATCACGTGGAGTGCAGAGTGGGTTCATGGCGTTAGTGATTCACAAAGAACTCGGTCGAACTGAGCAAGGCCCAGGCATAGTCGGCCATGGCTTGCGTTTTGTTGGTCGCATGAGCCTTGAGCCATGATTGAAGCTCGGCTTTTTCTTCGGCGGTCGGTAGGCGTGTCAGTGTCGTGAGATACAGTTCCTCGGCGGGGTCGGTTTGTTTCGCGAGATGGTCGATCAGATTGCCTGCGCGCAGCTTCAGTGCCCACTGGACGTGATCGCTGTTGCGGAAGAACAAGGCGCTGCGCAGCGAGGGATTGGCGGCGAGTTCGGGTTCTTTGGCGGGATTCGCCAGCGCGGCGGTGAAGGCTTTTTCGAAGTCGGTGAGACTGTATTTGAAGGCATCGACGGTCATGTCGGGCTTGGTGTTCTTTTCAAGATGCGCACGCTCGCCGGTGGCGATGAGGAAGGCGCGGAGCTGCTGCTCGGCGGTGAGATGGCGCTGATGCGCACCGGACTGCTGATAAGCCTGCGTGTGGGCGATTTCGCGAATCAGCCAGCGCAGGTCGAACTGATGTGCGGTGAGTTCTCTACCAAGCAGTTCGAGCAATTCAGGATGCGCAGGCGGATTCTCGCTGTGATGTAAATCGAGTGGCTCAACGATGCCTTTGCCGATGAGAATGAACCACACGCGGTTGGCGATGTTTTTGGCAAACAAGGCGTTCTCGGGTGCTGGGATGCGCTGGGCAACCTCTCGCAGCGGGCTGAACTTCGGCTGACCGACTTCCTTGGTTTTGCGGTCGGGTTTCACCAGCCAGCCATCATCGCCGGTGGCGGCGGGAATCATGACCTCCTCGCCAAACGGAATACGCGGCGCGGTTTGAGCCTTTTTGTCGGTGAGGACGGAGACGAACTCATATTTCGCCGCGATGAGGCCCTCGCTGAGCCACGGGGTCTTGTGTTTGTCGTCGGCTAGCTGGAGCTTGAGATTCTGATAGACCGCGTAGAGGCCGCTGAAGTCGATCTGCTTGTAATCATTCACGCTAAGATGCCGATGGCACTGGCAGCACTGGAGGTCGATGCCCATGAACATGCGTCCGACGTCGCGGGTGAGGCCGGGATAGTCCGTGTCCTGCTGCCCCACCTTCTCCAGCCGCCGTGTGATGAAGTAACCAGCTCCGCGTTGCTTTTCGTCGAGAAAGTCCGGTGCCAGCATCTCGCGCACCATGGTGTCCCACTGCTTATTCGTTTTGAAGCACTCCACTAGCCAACTCTTCCACACTTCATTTTCACCGCGACGCTCCATGAGCATCACGTTAAACGCCTCTGCCATGCGCACGGCGAAGCGTGGTGCTGCTATGAGCTTGTCGATGAGTTTGGTGCGCTTGTCGGCTGATGGGTCGGCTAGGAATGCGCGGGTTTCATTTGGGGTGGGAATGCCTCCATCAAAATCCAGCCACACACGGCGGAGAAACTCCGCGTCATTGGCCGCTGCCGCCTTTGTCGGCAGCAAGGCCTCGATTTTACGGGCAAGTAGCGCTTCCTCCGCCCAGGTGTGGGCGTTTAGAATCAGCAGACAAAGGACCACGCGATGCATGCAGGCGGTACGCATCGCAGAGTGCTTGTATTACAAACCCGATCCGCAAGAACTGAGGTCAGTCATGCCAATGATTTTTACCAGACTTCTCAACCGCCATTCTTTGGTGGTAACAATGGCTATCTCATTACCCATTGAATGGGGGCCAGCGGAATGGTTTACTGAGGCATTTCACCTCATCCCAGTAGCCAAAAACGGCATTCAACGATCCAATCGCCCGATGGGATCATTGAGAGCATCAATGAGGCTTTTGGAGAGATTGGGAGCATGAGTTCGGCGTTATCAAAAGCACACCACACAGCATCATGAAAACCAAACTCATTCTCCTGCCTCTCATCCTTGCCAGCCTCAGCCTCTCAAGCTGCGTTTCCATGGCCCTGCAAGCCACAAAGGAATTAGGTGGTCAAAAACCGAGCGTTGCTAAGCGGATCGGGTGTGGTGCCGTCGACGCTGTCACCTTACCCGTGCAACTTCCCTTTCTGATCCAAATGCAGGCAGCCGATTGAGGAGATGCTGATTTGATTTGCACCGCCGAGACTGACCGCCCTCAGAGAAATGTCTTCGGGATCGATCATCGGTGCCCTCCTTCCTCGCCAATTTTCCCGATCTACGGCTTGCCGGGTGGTGCATCAAACTTCCAAGTCGTTTTGAAATCGGGCGTGAGGGCTTGTTTCAGGAGGCCTGCGCGAATGAGTTCGATGGGGATGGGACCGAGTTGGAGGATGGTGTCGTGAAATTGCTTTTCGGTCAGTTTGCCACTGGTGACGAGTTCCTTGTGCAGGGCGATAAGTTGAAGACCGCCAAGCATATAGCCGCATTGGTAGAGCGGGGAGTAGTTGCCTTTGATGAAGCGGCGGACCTCGCTGGTGGCTCCGAATTTCTCATGACCGACGCGCTCAACGAGGAACTTCACCATTTCATCGGGCTTCATTTGGCCAAGGTGGAACTTTAGCGTGACGATGATGCGGGCACAGCGGTGCATGCGCCAGAACAGCGCGCCGATGCGGTCCTCCGGCGTGGATTGATAGCCGAGATCCCAGAGGCGCATCTCCCAGTAGAGTGCCCAGCCTTCGACGTAAAAGGGCGTGCTGAAAGCCTGGCGGTAGGGCAGATGGCGGTCGGCCATGTAGCGCTGGAGATGGTGACCGGGGATGAGCTCGTGTGGGACGACGTTGCGCATGAAAGGGCGATTGTTCCCGCGCATGGACATCATTTTATCCGCATGCTTCATGCTCTCGTTGGCATAGGCCACGAGGATGTCGT